>JAUWYN010000058.1 GCA_030615805.1 Hadesarchaea archaeon
CACAGGACGAAGCGTAGACAAATCGCTTGACGCCGCGCTCCAAACTGGCTTTGAGCAGCGCTTGCGTACCCTCAGCGTTCACGCTGTGGGCGAGCTCTGGATCCTCGATCGAAAGGGGTACACTTATCATCGCTGCCTCATGAATAATTGCATCGACACCAGCCACAGCGTTTTCGATCGCTTTGGCATCTCTAATGTCGCCTTGAATGAACCGGAGAGCCGGATTGGTTGTGTGATTTTTTAGGTTTTCCATGCTACCGTTGGAGAGATTGTCAAGCACGGTAACCGCATCACCCCTGGTCAACAAAGCGTCGACCAAGTGCGAGCCTATAAAGCCAGCTCCACCTGTTACGAGGACTCGCATTCGCTCCCTTTCCTCTATTTCCGTGCTTATGTTAAAATAGGCGAAGTATCAGTAAGTTTGGGTTTCGATGCGTACGTGGTTCAAGGAGTTCAGTTTCTCGACTCGGAAGCAGCGCGAGATCATCGATGTCACCGACCAAATACTTGACGCAGTTCGCAAATCCGGCATCAAGAACGGCCTGCTCATCGCTCAGCTGCCTCACGCGACGGCCTCGCTCGTGTTGAACGAGAACGAAGGCGGCCTCAAACAGGATTTGTTGAACAAGCTCGAAGATTTCGCGCCCGCACGTGGGGGCTACCAGCATGACCGCATCGACGACAACGCCCACGCGCACCTAAAATCGGCATTTATTGGATCATCGCGGGTTCTGCCGGTTGCCGATGGGCGAGTGGTTCGAGGCACTTGGCAGAGTTTTCTCGTAATCGAGCAGGATGGTCCCCGAACCCGCAGACTCGTGGTCTTCGTGATGGGGGAGTGATAATGATAATGTTTTTGGACATCGAGACCAGCGCCGTAAAAGCCGATCGGGGTATGGTCGTGGCGGTTGGCCTGCTGAAAGGGGAGGAACCGGAAGTTAAGTTTGCGGATACTCCTGAGGAGGAGCGAAAGGTGCTCGAATGGCTCCGCGATGAGCTGGAGGGCTGCAACAAACTCGTGACTTGGTTCGGCCCAGGTTTCGACATTCCCTTCCTGCTTGCGCGCGCGGCCTTCCACAAAGTTGATCTCAGCAAGTTGATCGAAATCCCGATGCTCGACCTCTGCGAGTGGTCCCGCGGGCACTTGCTTCTCTCCAGCTACAGGCTTGAATCAGTTGCGCGATTTTTCGGATTTCAGAGGATACTCGAGTTTCACGGGGCTGACGTATCGGCCCTTTTCAAGCTGGTTGCACGGGGCGACCACGAGGCGCGGAAGCTGATAGTTGACCACTGCAAGGAAGACCTGTTATTGCTCAAGCGCGTCTACGAGAGGCTCGAGCCCCAGCTGGAGCGCAGCGAGTAGTTTAAATATTACTTTCGGTGGCCTCTCTCCCAAATCGGCTTAAGCACTTCTCCAAAGGAGAAGTTGGGGAGATTATGAGGCGATGCGTTTACAACGTCGATATAAATTTCTTCAAAAATTGGAACTCAAAAATGGCATATGTTTTAGGCCTAACTTTTTCTGATGGTAACATTTACAAAACTACCCTCTCATGGCAGCTTCAGATGAGAGACAGAGAACTTCTATTTAGGATAAGAGATGTCATGAAATCTGACTACCCTGTTGAACTCTCTACAAAGAAAAACGCGGCTAGGTTAAGAATCTCAAATCCTTCACTCGTAGAGAGCTTGAAGCAGTTTAAGCTCACCTCAGATGAAATTAAGTTTCCCCATGTTCCTACTGAGTTCTTGCGAGATTTTATACGGGGCTTCTTAGATGGTGATGGCTGGATAATAGCTAATACAAGAAAACATGAAATTTGTGTGGGTTTTGCGAGCCGCGATCATGGGTTTTTAGAGGAGCTTGCAAAGCAACTCAACGAATATGTTTTGCTCACATCTAATAACCTAAGAACCAAGAAGAAAATAACTAAGAAAGGTAAAGTTTCAGTTACCTATTCGGTCGAGTGGTATGGCACGAATGCGTTAAACATCCTCAAGTTTCTGCACGATGACCTGAAAAACGATGATTTGTATTTAGAAAGGAAATACAAGAGCCAGCTGGAAGCAAGGAGTCTCTACATAGAGATCCGAAAAGGCCGAAAGTGGAGAGAAGTAGAAAGCAAATGTGGCATGCCGATGGAAAAACTACTTTCTAAACTCTACACAGAGAAAAAACTGATGGGTATTCAGATAGCAGAAGTGCTTGGTGTAAGTTCGGCTGCGGTGTACAGGTGGTTGGAGAAAACAAGAGTGAGGTTACCTACCAAAAGGAAAGTTGTCTTCATTAAATGCCCCATCTGTGGTGCGCAGTTCAAAAAACGAGGCACCAAAAAATATTGTTCGCTCTTCTGTGCGGGTCGTGCTAGGCGAAGTGGGAAGATGGTGAAATGCACTATCTGCGGTAGGGAAATTTATAGGCCGCGATGGTGGTTTAAAAAGAACGTTTATCCCCTTTGTTCACTGGAATGTGGTGGGAAATGGCATAGGATGCGCCTAGAAACTAATCTGAGATGTCGGTGTGAAAAAACTGGTCGATTTTTATCCAACGCATCTAATCTTTCTGTACAAGTAGAGGGTGTCCTTGGTGTGTATAGCGAGTAATACAAACGATGCTACTAGAAAGGTTCTACACAAGCTAGAGGTAAAGGCGAAGGCATGTCGACGTTGCAGATTACATAAAACACGGACAAATGTTGTGTTCGGCGACGGGCCATCAACAGCTAATGTTATGATAGTTTCAGAGGCTCCTGGGTTTTGGGAAGATCAAAAGGGGGTTCCGTTCGTCGGAGCAGCTGGCAAAAATCTGAACGCACTTCTGTTTGAGGCAGGGTTGAGACGTGAGGAGGTCTACATTGCTAACATCCTCAAATGTCGTCCACCTCAAAACAGGGACCCATTGCCCGATGAGATTGAGGCGTGCCGTCAATTTCTCGAAGGCCAGATCTCCGCGATAAAGCCAAAACTCGTCGTCGCCCTCGGCCGAATAGCCGGGCGCACGTTGCTCGGTCGATACATGGTGATGGGAAAAGAACACGGCAGGTTGCTGGACCGCACCTACGCCAGCGCGAGTTTTAAGCTATTCCTCACCTACCATCCAGCCGCAGCCCTCTATGGTGCCGAAACGAAGCAAAGGCTGCAGGCGGATTTCAGGAAACTAGGATCGGTCCTGAAATCGTTGGCATAGCTATCTCATTAAAGCGTGGTCAAATCAGGTTTTGTGAAACTACCATGGTTTGGAAATTAAGATAAACTCGAATATTCCCCCGGCCTAGAGGTGTAAACATCAAACGGAAGTTAATTCTTCCTATTCGACGTAAAGTTCAACTAAGCCACATTTTGGGCACACATAAGCGTTGGCATGTTTAAACGATGCAAACCCTGGGGTCTGTACTACGACATTCGTTGATGGGAAATCTGTTTTTTCCATTGTTTTCCTGCATCTAAGACATCTGTATCCGGGTTCGTCGGTGGTTAGCACCTTTTTCCTTTTAGCCCTAGCCATTTTACACCCCACCTCCTAACATTTGTTCATCTTTTAGGTTAAATATTATTCGTTTTTGAGGTTAATAAGCTTAAAGTACCGTCAAATTGACAATCTTTGCTGTCCTCCCTTTCAGGGACTCGGCCGGGATGTCCCAAATTTCCTTTGCCCGCCCAATTATCGCGCGGTCACTGCTTGCGGCCACGTTAAATGAGCTGAGCTTCAAATCAACCCCACCGGTCGCTTGAGCATCGCCCTTCAGCTTCATTTGCTCGAGTCGCTGCCTCACCATGCCCGCGAGCTCACCGCTCCTGCTCACTTGCTTGTCGAACAAGAGTTCGACGTAACTCGGCTTTGCCCCGGCGATGATTCGCAAAAGCTCAGTGAGCGCTCGGGGGGTCGCGGGGGATACGCGATACTTGCCGAAAATCGCACGTAGGTCTCGGACGTAGCCATCGTCGCATCGCACGACTTGTTTGCGGATGAGGATGCTTTCAAGGGTTATCAAGACGTTGTAGCCATCAACACCTAGGCGCTTGCCTCGAACGGCACTTGCTCTGACAGATTTTCTGCGATGTTTAGCCACCTCCCGCCTCGAAAACACGCAGCGTGCCAGCAGGTGGCGTTGGTTAAGCGGGAGTCGGTAGTGGTTCGCGACGAAGTTCACGGCTGAGTCGCGGGGGTAACCTCGATTGAGTAGGTAGCGAAGATCCCGCACGGCATCTGAAACCTTGACCATGAGATCACTCATTCAATGAAGATCGCTGGCTTCATCGGAACCGCGAGCCTAGCACGGTCCTGCGGGTCGTATCTCGCGGCGTCATCGGCTTTAAACACACGCACCTCTTTCACGTTCAGCTGCTCTCGGATGAAGTCGGCGGCCTCAAGCAGGACCTGTAATTCATCGATATCGGTGGTTTCCAAGATCTCAAGCTCCTCCGAGGGCATCCCGCGAAGCTCCTTCACCGTCTGCTGGAGGAACTTCGACAGGTCGGATTTGTGTAACCTGAGCCCGAGTGTCTCCCCGATT
>JAUWYN010000079.1 GCA_030615805.1 Hadesarchaea archaeon
GAGCGTGCCCAGGGAGGCCCTCAGCCTTGGCTAGCCTCTCCGCAGTAGCCGCTACGCGCTTCAACCCCCGTTCGGTTAAAACCTGCAGGGTTGGTAGCCTGACAAAATCGAGTACCGAGAGCCCAGAGCGTCTTCTAGCTACACCACCGGTTGGCAGGATGTGATTGGGCCCTACCGCAAAATCACCCGCTGCCACTGGCGAGTAAGGTCCGATGAAAATTGCGCCTGCATTTCTCACCCGCTTCAAGACCTGCTTTGGGCGCTTTACCATTAGCTCAAGGTGCTCAGGGGCGTAGTCGTTCGCGAACTCTATCGCCTGCTCAAGGTCGGCTGCCACTATCACTCGCCCATACTTGCTGAGGGCTCGCCGCGCGATCGCTACCCGCGGATTTTCTTCAAGCATTTTTTCGAGGGACTCGCAAACCTTGGATGCAAGTTCAGGATATATAGTCACAAGTACAGCAGCTGCCGCTGGGTCATGCTCAGCCTGCGCCAGCATGTCCGCCGCGATGTACGCTGAATTAGCCGAAGCATCTGCGATGATCAAAATCTCGCTTGGGCCCGCGGCAAAATCTACGTCGACATCTGGTGCGACCACTTGCTTAGCGGCTACCACATAGACGTTTCCCGGCCCGACTATCTTATCGACCTTTGAGATCGTCGCGGTGCCATATGCCATCGCCGCTATCGCCTGAGCGCCGCCGACCTTGAAGACCGCGTCGATACCTGCCACATCAGCAGCCACCAGCACGACCGCATTGACCCCCCCGTCTTTATTGGGCGGGGTGCATGCGATTATTTGCCCGACCCCGGCAATTTGGGCTGGGATTGCGGCCATGAGCGCGCTCGAAGGGTAGCTCGCCAACCCGCCCGGGATATAAATGCCCACCCTCGCCAAGGGGCGTACGAGTTGCCCGACCCTAATGCCTGGCTGGAGCTCCGTCGACCACTCACGTGGGAGCTGCTTGCGGTGAAATTTTTCGATAGCCGCCGCAGCACGCTTAATCGCTTTTACCGTCTCCACATCGACCTGCTTGTAAGCAGCATCGATCTCTCGCTTGCTAACGCGAAGCTGTTTTCGATCAAGCCTGGCGCCGTCGAGGCTCCTTGTGTACTCAAGTAGGGCATCATCCCCCAGCTCCTGCACGTCGCCCACGATTTTGGTCGCTTTAGGCATGGCCGATGAGACATCAAGTTCAGAGCGTCTGAGTAGTTTTTCCTGTTCCGCCTGCGAGCACTCCCAAAGGCGAATGACCTTCAACATTATAACCCCCTAGTTATAGCCTCACCGAAACGCCACGCTCTCGTAGGTAGCGCTTGACCTCTTCGACCGAGTAGGTGCCGAAGTGAAAGATGCTTGCGGCTAGCGCGGCATCCGCCTTGCCATTGGTCAAAACTTCGTAGATGTGCTCGAGCTTGCCAGCGCCCCCTGAGGCGATAATCGGTATGCCTACTGCCTCAGCGATTGCGCGCGTTCCTTCGATATCGTAACCCTCTTGCGTGCCATCGGTGTGCACACCTGTGTAGAGGATCTCACCCGCGCCCAGCGACTCGACTCGCTTTGCCCACTCTATCATGTCAATTCCAGTGGGTTTCATCCCGCCGGAGACGCACACCTCCCACTTTCCTTCTGCAATGACATTTCCGTCAATGGCGCTCACCACTCTTTCCCTACCAAACTCGAGAGAGAGTTCGCGTAGGAGCTCTGGCCTTCTAACTGCGGCAGTGTTCACCGAGACCTTGCTAGCCCCGGCATCTAGAATAGCCCTAGCATCCTCAACGCTTCGTACGCCTCCACCGATGGCTAGCGGAATTGAAATCACACTTGCTACCTCTCGAACAACCTTGAGCAATGTCGGTTTGTTCTCAGGGGTTGCCGCGATATCGAGAAGCACCAGCTCGTCCGCCCCATCCTTCTCGTAGCGCTTGGCGAACTCAGCTGGAGGACCGACTTCTTTCACGTCTCTGAAGCACACGCCTTTGACAAGTTTACCGTGTTTCGTGTCGAGGCAGGGAATTATCCGCTTATACAATTACAGTACCCCCTTGGTGCTCGGCACGCTGCGCCTCCGGGGCGCCTTGCTCATCGCTCGGGCTAACGCTACCCCCAGCGCCTTGAAGACCGCCTCTGCCTTGTGGTGGTCGTTCTTGCCGCGAAGCACTTGCACATGCAGGTTGAACCTCCCATTCGTCGCGAGCGTCTCAAGCAGGTGCACGACCATATCGCTGCTCAAATCGTCCAGCTTTCGCTTCGTGAACTTTGCTTCGATGTCCGGGTAAGCTCGCCCGCTGAGATCAACCGCGGCGAGCACTAATGCGTCGTCCATTGGCACCACCGCGTCGCCCATGCGCTGGATTCCCGCCTTTTTGCCTAGGGCTCGCTCGATGGCCTCACCCAAAGCGATCATGGAATCCTCGGCGATGTGGTGCTCGAAGTCGCCACGCGCGCGGAGCTCGAGGTCGAAGCAGCCGTGCTTGGCGAAGCTCGCGAGCAGGTGGTCGAGGAATTTTATCTTAGTGTTAACTCTCGTCCTGCCCGAACCATCCAAGTTTATCCTAACCTCAACCGCCGTTTCCTTCGTCTTCCGCCTGACCTTGCCAACCCTCACCGGCTCACCTCCATCGCTTGCCTTAAAGTGAACTTGTTCTCATATAACGCCATC
>JAUWYN010000073.1 GCA_030615805.1 Hadesarchaea archaeon
GGCGGCGCGTATTGTCTATGATGGCAGTAAACCTGTAGATGTCCTACCATTCGATTTTAAGATGCACATGGGAAAGCGAATGAAACGATTTGATTCGTTCAACGAGGCCCTCGACGAATATTTCGGCACCCTCGCGGTTACCTCAGCGGCAGAGAAACAGAGGAAGCGTTTTGAGGGGGAGCTCGGTCGGCTTCGCAGACGGCTGGTGGAGCAGGAAAAACACTTCGCGGATCTCTATGTGAAGTCCAGCGATGCCAAGCGGAAGGCAGACCTCGCCGCGATCCACCATGTGCAGATAAATGACGCGATGGGTCGTTTGGGGGAACTCAGGCGAGCACGGGGGTGGCAAGAAGCAATCGGGGCAACAGCTAGAGCAAGGAGGGCCGGGGAGTCCTGGGCAAAGACTATCAGGAAGATCGACCCCGAAGCCGCAAAAATCGAATTCGAGCTAGCCGGTCAACGTATCATCCTCGACCTTCGCCTCTCCGCGTTCGAGAATGCGTCGCGGTTGTACGGGCGGTACAAGAAGTCGGCGGAGAAGGCAGCGGGGGCTAAGGACGCCATGGAGCAGACGAGGCTGGAGCTCGACAAATTGCTTACTGCTGGTATGCCGGAGCTCGAGGTCCCAATGCCTCGCAAGCGCAGGAAGCCGAAGTGGTTCGAGCGTTATAGGTGGTTCATCTCGTCCGACGGTATGTTAGTCGTCGGCGGGCGGGATGTGAAGACCAATCGAGAGGTCGTCGAGAAGCACATGGAGCCCGGCGATCGATACCTGCACGCCGATATCGTTGGCGCCCCCCACGTCGTGATCAAGACAGCGGGTAAGGAGGTGTCCGAGGCTACCCTCAGGGAGGCGGCGGAGTTCGCGGCGATGTACTCGCGGGCATGGCGGGAGGGGCTAGGGGAGCTAGACGTCTACTGGGTGATGCCCGAGCAAGTTTCGAAGCGAGCGCCACCCGGCACGTACCTGCCGAAAGGGGCCTACATGATAAGAGGTAAGCGCAATTTCTTGAAAGTTCCGGTCAGGGGGGCAGTTGGCGTCGTGACAGTTGACAGCGAACAAGTGATCGCGTGCGGCCCTTCGAGCGCGATCGAGAAGCATTCGCGAGTTGTTGTCGAGGTTGTTCCAGGAGAGTTGAAAAAATCCGAGCTTGCACGTGAAGTCCAAGCGCGTTTGCGTACTGCGGGGGTAGAAGTTTCGCTGGATGAACTGGAGCGAGCACTCCCACCAGGAAAAGGCAGCATTAAGCGGGCGTCGAGCCGATGAACAAGCGAATTTTCGTACTCGCAGTTTTTCTGATAATTCTTGGCTGCCTAGCGGCGACCCACGTTAGCGAGGCCCAGCAGGATTCCGTCTATGTAATAGAGATAGACGGGACGATCGACGCTGGTATCTCAAACTTCATCAGGAAATCGATTGACCGGGCCGAGAGGGATAACGTTGTGTTGATAATAAAGATGAACACTCCGGGCGGGCTGCTCTCGGCGACCAAGGAAATCGTCGGTCGAATGATGAACGCAAAGATCAGGCTTGTAGCTTGGGTCACGCCGCGGGGGGCATGGGGTTTTTCTGCAGGCACCTTCATCCTCCTCGCATCTAACACTGCAGCTATGGACGAAGCCACGGCAATAGGCGCTGCGCAGCCGAGGCCAGAGGATCCGAAGGTTACCGCAGCGATGGCCGAGTGGATAGGGTCGATAGCCGAGAATCGAGGGCGGCCCAAAGAAATCGCGGAGAAGTTCGTGACTCAAAATTGGACCATGAATCCTAAAGAAGCTCTCGACAACGGAATAATAGAGTTACGTGCCAGCAGCATCGACGAAATACTGGACAACATCGGTCTCTCCGGTGCCAGGGTGGAAACCCTCGAGATGGGCATCTTCGAAAAAGTGTTGAGGGTGCTCAGCGATCCAAACATAGTCTCCATTCTGTTCATCGCCGGGCTGCTCGGCATCTTGGCTGAGATAACCACTCCGGGCATAGGGGTCCCCGGCATAGCAGGCGTGATCTGCTTGCTGTTGGCCCTCTGGGGCTTGGGGGTGCTCGAGATAAACTACGTCGGGGTCGCGCTGATTTTGCTGGGGGTGGTACTGATCGCGACCGAGTTCTTCACGCCCGGCTTCGGCGTCTTCGGGGTGGGCGGGGGAGTTGCCCTCATCCTGGGTTTGATGATGATCGACAAGGAGCCGTGGGTTGAGGTCGCGGGCAACGTGGCGAAAGGAGCGGCGATAGCTCTACTCGCCGTCTTCGCAGTCTTCATCGTGCTGGCGAGACGTGCTATGAAAAGGCCCATAGCTGTGGGTAGGGAAGCCATGATGGGCCAAGTTGGTGTTGCCACCACCGACATCGCTCCGGATGGGATGGTGAGGCTAAAGGGTGAACTCTGGCGTGCGACCTCCGAGAAACGGATTCGAAAAGGCGATGAAGTCGTGATTAAGGATATGAAGGGCTTGGTGCTGATTGTCGAAAAACGTGGCAAGAAATAACTATTTTTATTTCCCTTTTTTCCGGAGTGCTGTAGTTACACCGAGCACTTCTCCTAGCTGGGTGCCAAGCTGGGTCGGGCTGATGACAATCATATTCTTCTCGCGGGCAATTTCAGTCAGCGTCTGGAGCTCCCGAAGCCTAATCGCTGACGGGTTCTCTTGGTACTGCTTTGCCGCCTCAGCCATCTTCTTCGCCGCCTCGAACTCACCCTGGGCCATTATCACCCTCGATCTCCGCTCCCGCTCCGCTTCCGCTTGCTTCGCTATCGCGCGGAGCATCTCGGCGGGCAGGCTCACGTCCCTTATTGTTACCGAACTCACCTTTATGCCCCAAGCGTCGGTCGCCTCATCAATAATCTTCTGAAGGCTTGTATTCAGTTCATCACGCTTAGTCAGTAATTCGTCGAGGTCCCTTTGCCCGAGCACATCGCGCAGCGTGGTCTGGGCGAGCAGGCTCGTGGCCATAATGTAGTGCTCGACCTTCATGATCGCATCACTTGGGTTTACCACCCGCATGTAAACGACGGCATCAACGTTGACGCTTACGTTATCCTTGGTGATAACACTCTGTTTGGGCACATCAAGCGTTATCGTG
>JAUWYN010000028.1 GCA_030615805.1 Hadesarchaea archaeon
AAGCGCGGGAAGGACAAAAGCGACCATCGAGGAGCTCCAGAAAGCTGGTGTGAAAGCCGTCATGCCATGTCACTGCACCGGAAAGAAGGCAATCGCGAAATTCATCAAGGCATTTGGTGAAAAGTGCAAGCAGCTTAGAACTGGCGACGTGGTCACGTTTTAAGGTTGAAAAAATCTCGCTTGCTTTTAAATGCACCGAAAAGTTTTCATGTGCAATAGCACAAATTTAGAAATGCGATAGCACAAATAAAGGTGATAACGAATGTGGTGGCCTAGAGGTCGGAGATGCTGGTGGTGGCACATGAATCCATACATGATGTATCCACCCTATCAGCCATACGTGCAAGCGCCGCAGCAACCCTCGCAACCTGCGCAGCAACCCGCACAACAACCCCCAGCGGCACCTTACTACCCGCTCCCGCCGTTCGTGCCTCCACCGACGCCCGAGCAAGAGATCGAAGCGCTGGAGGCATACAAAGCCGAAATCGAAGAGGAGCTCAAAGGGATCGAGGCCAGGATAAAAGAGTTGATGGAATCCCTGACCAAAGAATCCGGCGGCCAACCATCCGAAACCGGGAAGTGATGATTTGAAGCTCAAAGTGGCCGTTGCTACAAAGGGGCCCAAAGGTTTGAAGGACGAGGTATCCTATGAATTCGGCAGGGCTCGAACTTTTACAGTTATCGACCTCGAAGACGATCAGGTCAAAAACGTGAAAGTTGTGAATAATCCAGCAGCCTCGTATGAACACGGGGCAGGGCCGATAGTCGTAAAGATGCTCGCTGACATGAAAATCGAAGTCGTGGTCGCGGGTGAATTCGGTCCAGGAGCTTCGGTGCTCCTCAAGGATAAAAATATTCGCGCGGCCAAGGTTAAAGCCGGGACAAACGTCAGTCGATCTGTGAGTATAATTAGGTAGGGGTTGGGTGTAATTCGAGGCAGACCCATGAAAGTAGCAATACCTTCTAATATGCCAGGCGGGCTGGATGCCGAGATATTCCCCCATTTCGGCAGGTGTGATGTATTCACGGTAGTTGAAATTAAAAACGGCAAAATAGTAGGTGGGCGCACCATCGACAACCAAGGGGTGCATTTTGGTTTTGATAAAACACCAGCAGAAATCTTGGCATCGAGCGGCATAGACGCGGTAGTAGCACAGGGAATGGGCCCCAAGGCTCTAGAGCTCCTGGGACAGAGCGGCATCAAAACATATTCCACCTCGACCAAAACGGTTGGGGAGGCCGTACGTGAATTGATCGAGGGTAAGGCTAAGCTGGCCACGCCCGAGGAAGCTTGCAAGGAATCAAGGTCATCAACTGGACCACCTCCGACCGCTCCCATGCCTCCCTTTGGCCCTGGGATGGGCCGTGGGATGGGAAGAGGAATGGGGAGGAGAATGGGGCCCTATCCACACGCCCCCGCTTACCCGCCAATGGCCCCGCCAATGCCGTATCCTCAACAACAAATGCCGAAGCCTTCGCCCCCACCCACAGGCCGCTTTAAAGTGGGTGTCGCAAGCCAAGGAACTGGGGGGCTCGACGACATGGTATCGCCGATCTTCGGCAGGTGCCCAAGCTTTACCATCGTCGAGATCGAAGGGAAAGACATCAAGAATGTAAAGGTTGTGCCGAACCAATTCGTTTCTGCGCCTCACGGTGTGGGAATCGCTGTGGTCCAGATGCTATCAAGCGAAGGGGTGAAATTTATTTTGGCCGGACGATTTGGCCCTTGGGCATCCTCGACCTCTAGCCAATTCGGTATCCAAATGGTCATGGTTCCGCCTGGCGTGAGGATTAGGGACGCTATCAATCAATATCTCGTCGGTTCACGCTAGGGTGCCGCGATTGAAGGAAATTGTGGTTGCTAGCGGGAAAGGTGGAGTTGGTAAAACCACGGTCGCTGCATCGCTCGCGGTTTTTTTGGCCAAAACCGGGACTAAAATCGTTGCAGCGGATGCGGATGTCGATGCACCGGATCTCTTGTTGGCACTCGGCGGCGGAAGGACGATTTCCTCAACCGAGATCGAAGCTTCTGAAAAAGCGGTGATTGACGAGTCTAAATGCACCGGATGTGGTAATTGCGTCAGTGCATGCCCGTTTGGCGCAATCGTAATGCAAAATCATCAGCCAACCGTTGTGCGGCTCATGTGCGAGGGCTGCGGTGTGTGCAAGGTTGTTTGTCCCTTCGATGCGGTTGAAGTGAAAAAAGCGGTGACGGGAACCCTGAAAATCGAAGATACTAAGTACGGGTTCCCGTCGGTGACTGGGTACCTGAGGCCCGGCGAACACAATTCGGGATACCTCGTAGCGAGCGTGAAGAATTCCGGGAGAAAGACGGCTGAGGACTTGGGGGCAAAGACGCTCGTGATTGACGCAGCACCGGGCATAGGTTGTCCAGTCATCGCTTCGATTACAGGGGCTAGCTATGTTATTGCCGTTACCGAGCCGACGCCAGCCGCCAAGCGGGATCTGGAACGCTTGGTCAAAGTCATAAAGCACTTCGGGGTTCCGGTGGGGGTGGTGATAAACAAGGCGAACCTTTCGGACGACTTCAGGGGCGTGCTTGAGGACTGGGTAAAACATGAGCTAGGTTATCAAATTTTAGGCGAGATCCCCATCGACTATGAAGTTGTTAAAGCTCTAGTGAAAATGGTGCCGGTCACCGAGTTTAATCCAAACGCTGAAGCATCGAAGATCTTGACCGCGATAGCCAAACGCGTGAAGGATGAGGTCTTACCATGAAGTCTGGTGGGGGGGCATCAGCGAAATTACTCAGGAGAAAGCGCGTGAGCGTGCCCGTGATAGCAGTCACCGGTGGGAAGGGCGGCACAGGCAAAACCACGGTTGCGGTGAATTTAGCCGTGGGGCTGAGCATGAAAGGTTCCAAGGTCATGTTGGTTGACGCAGATGTTGATGGCCCTTGTTGCGCGATGTTGCTTGGAGCAGAGTTGGACGCCGGCGAAGAGGTTAGAATGTTTAAGCCGGTGATAGATGCGGTGAAGTGCACCAAGTGTGGAAAGTGTGTGGATGTCTGTCGGGAACATGCGTTGGTGGGCCTTGAGGGGCAAGTCCCATCACTTTTCGAAGAACTTTGCTCCGGGTGCAAAGCGTGCCACCTCGTCTGTGAAGTTGACGCCATAAAGAGCGGTCAGAAAGTTCTCGGTACTATCTACATCACAGATTCAAATGGGATTAAACTGGTGGTGGGCGAACTCAAGCCGACTGAGCCGAGGTCGCCGATCGTGGCGCGTGCGACCATGCTCAGAGCCGCTGAGGAGCTTGAGCATGACAAATACGATGTCGCAATCGTCGACACCGCTCCGGGAATTCATAACGTGGTGGCTCAAGCCCTTTGGGAAGCCGACCTGGCGCTGGCTGTGACCGAGCCGACCCCACTTGGAGCTCACGATCTGGGGTTCATGTTAGATCTCACCGAGGAACTGGGGCTGCCGACTGAGGTCATCCTGAACAAGGCCGACATCCCGGGCGGTTTAAAGGATAAGGTGGTGAAGACAAGCCGCGATCGGGGGGTCGGGATCGTTGCGGAGATACCGATGGACGAAGAGCTATTGCGCTCCTACGTTTCGGGTGAACCGCTTGTGAGAAAATCCCCCAAGAGTCCCGCGGGGGTTGCACTATTAGCTCTGGTTCCGCACATTCGTGAAATGTTTGTAAAAGGAGGTGAAACCTGATGGCGCAACCACCTATCCCACCACCGCTGCCAACTAAAAAGTTTCAATGTTTTGCCTGCGGGAACATCATAGAGGTGCCTCGTGGTATGCCTAAGCCAGCGGCATGTTCTAGATGCGGTGCTCCGCTCATGGCGATTCATCGCGTGGACAAGGGGCCGCCAGGTGGAAGAGGCGCGGGAAGGCGCGGTGCGGGTGGCCCCGGCGGAGGGCGCGGCAGAGGCCCACGTTGGTCTCAGTAGGCTTAGCCTCATTGAGATTTGAGATGCTGAGTTGATCTAGGTTAATTTAGATGGAGAAAAAATCAGATGAAAATTAAAAACAAAGCTTAAAGAAGGAAAGCTGAATGAACGATCTTTTGTTAATACTGTTCTTGATCTTTGTTGGGCAAACCCTAGGATCATTGATAGGTCTCATCAAAAAACTAGGCAAAGTCGCTTTATACGGCTCTTTATCTTTTGCTGCAAGTATGATGGTCGCCATATCCTTTCTTCAGCTGATACCAGAAGGCTTAAAATACGCGTCTTTATTTTTGATAGCAATCTCGTTTTTCGTTGGGATAGCGATAATGCGGATAGTGGATCGTTTGCTACCTCACATCAATCCTGAGCTAATTAAAAAAGAAAAGCCCTCTATTGAGAGAAGCGTCACCATGTTGGTCATCGGCATAGCCTTGCACAATATTCCAGAAGGTTTGGCAATCGGGGTTGGTTTTGCAATAACTGCGGAATTGGGAATCGCTATTGCGTTAGCCATTGCAATTCAAGATCTTCCGGAAAACATTGCGACAATTGTTCCATTATACGGTTTGATCAAGAAAAAAGCGAAGTCATTTATCATCCTTATTACCACGGTACTGTTCGAGGTAGCTGGATTTCTCATAGGATATTTAGCCTTGGGAGGAGCATCGTTGAGCTGGCTGGGGGCTTCACTGGCGCTTGCAGCAGGATTTATGGTTTACATCTCTGTCGAGGAATTGATACCTTCAGCACAGGTAAAGACGTACCCCAAAATGGCGGCGGCGGCCGTGGTTTTGGGTGTGATGTGTGTTCTATTAACAAGTTTGATATGATTAAATCGGTAAAAGAGAAATTAGGAAGAAGTCTTGAATAACTCGGTGGAAAAATGAAGACCTATCTAGACTGCATCCCGTGTTTCGTGAGGCAGGCGTTGGAAGCGAGCAAGATGGCTACGGGGAACAAAATTAAACAGGAAAAAACATTAAAGGCGGTTTTATCGGAGCTGGAGAATACTTCATTAAAAAATAAGATACCGCCGCAGATCGCTCGCAAGGTTCATCGCATAGTCAGGGAGGTAACAAAAAACAATGACCCTTACAAGAAAGTGAAAGATAAATACAACAGAAAAGCTCTAAAAATGTATCCAAGTCTTAAACGAAAGGTCGCCAAGTCTAAAGATAGATTGCTAACGGCAACGAGGCTTGCTATAGCTGGAAATATCATCGACTTCGGGCCCGGTTCGAAATTCGATCTCAAGAAAACTATAGAAGATGTTTTAGCTCAGGATTTCGCGATAAATCATTTTAACCAGTTTAGAAAAGCGTTGAACAGTTCTAAAAAAATTTTATATCTGGGAGACAATGCAGGTGAAATTGTGTTTGACCGCATTCTCCTAGAAGAATTGAAGGATAAAGAGATCACATTTGTCGTCAAGGGAGGGCCCATCATTAATGATGCAACGGTTGATGATGCGAGGTTCGTAGGGATAGACAAAATTGCGAAGATTGAAGTGGTTAGCAACGGTGATCCCGACACGGGACCAGCTAGACGGTCGAAGGAATTTATCAACAAACTGCAAGACGCGGATCTCGTGATTAGCAAGGGGCAAGGCAACTACGAGGCCTTAAGTGAAGTGGATGCAGATATCTTCTTCTTACTCAAGGTGAAGTGCCCATTGATTGCTAGGGATATAGGTGCTAAGGTCGGCAATATCATAATAAAATGATGCTTGGCTCACTAGGCGATTAGGATGTTAGGAGTCAAGGCCGAAGCCATCACCGCGGAAGAAATGGCCAAGGTGGATCGAAAAGCAGCGGAATTCGGGATTCCTAGCATCCTGCTCATGGAAAACGCCGGGGGCGTTGTCGCAAGGATCATAACAGAAAAATTCGGTACCAAATTGAAGGTGGTAGTCTTTGTTGGCACGGGCAACAATGGCGGGGATGGGCTCGTCGCTATCAGACACTTGATGAGTAAGAGGGCCAAAGTAAATATCTTCTTGATCGGGGATCCGGGGGATATCCGTACTGAAGAAGCGTGCCTGAACTGGAATGTGATACAAAAAATGAGGCAAAATGTCAAGATCCATGTGGTTAAAATCCTCTCTGACCTTAAGGGGGCAGCGCGCTACCTAAAGCGTGCAGATGTGATTATCGATGCTATGCTCGGAACTGGCCTAAATGGTCCGCTCAGGGAGCCTTTCGCTTCCGCGGCGCGCTTGGTGAACGTGTCGAAGGTTCCCGTAGTTTCGGTAGACGCGCCCACCGGGTTGGATCCATCGACCGGCGAGGTACACGGGGTCGCGGTCAAGGCAACTTACACTGTGACTTTTCACAGGATGAAAATGGGATTTCTCAAGGCGAAGGGGTACGTGGGCGAGGTCATAGTGGCTGATATCGGGATCCCGCCGGAAGTCGAGGCTGCAGCCATCGGCAAGCGTCGGCGTTTACGGTGGAGAGTTGGGGAGGCACCGAAAGAAATCCCGAAGTTAGTGAGTGCGTGTCTTCTAGGAGTTAACTGTAGGTACAATGGTCAAAACAACCTTAACGAGAAAGTAATGCAGCTAGCCGCGAAGGAAGTGTTGATCCCCGTCTGCCCCGAGCAGCTCGGTGGGCTTGGAACTCCTCGGGAGCCCATGGGGATAATCGGCGGAGGTGGTTCTGAGGTCTTGGATGGAAAGGTGAGGGTCATAAATGAGTGCGGCAGGAACGTGACTGAAAACTTGGTAAGAGGTGCCGAAGAGGTTTTGAAAATCGCGAGGTCGTTAGGCGTAAAGGGGGCTATCTTGAAGGCGAGGAGCCCCTCATGCGGCTGCGGGAAAATTCACGATGGGACGTCCCCCAGCAGGTTGGTCAAGGGGGACGGGGTCACGGCCGCTTTGTTGAAGAGGAATGGCATCCGGGTAGTCACGGAGGACGATCTTGATAGAATAAAATGAAAGGAAGGTCTTTCACGTAGTTACACCTTCCCCTCCAGCCAGCCAATTTTGACGTTGTTTTTCTGATCAAACTTCGGGACATATGGTTTGATGTCTAGAAGAGGGGTGCCGTCGAGCATGTCGATACCCCTCACCTTCAAGATATTTCCCTTGCGTTCCAACAGCTCCACGATAGTGAGCCCTATTGGATTTGGCCTGTTCGGGGATCTCGTGGCGAAAAGTCCGCGCGGGGTATCATCCAGATAAGGTTTTACCAGAAGCCCAAACGAATTTAGGTAATGTTCTTTTTTTACCGAGCGCTTGACAGATTTGTGAAACATGTATAAAATTATGAGGTGAGAAAAACCCTCGATATCTTTCAGTCCTTCTTCGTGCTCCTTAAAAACTTCGATTTCGCCGACTTCCTTTGATTTGTAAGCTTGGTGAGGCGCTTCCCCGTCCTTTTTGTATGGTGTGTGGATTATCCCTATAGGTTTTAATCTCCTCATTCTATCACCAGCCCCACATCACACCTCACGTATTGTTTCGGGAACGCGTGCGCTAACTCCCTTTTGTATGATGTACAGTAGCAGGGGGAAATCAATTTAACGCCTTTTAGAAGGGCGAAATCACTAAATCCGTGGAAACCTCCAATAACGCCGTAAATATCGCCAAACTTTGATGCCACATTCATGATGTCATGCACTCCGGAGTGGGAGCAGCCGGTGATCATAAACACGCCTCTTTTGTCCAAACAAATTAACGATTGTTCTTTAATGCAAGTGCCCAACCCACCCGTTGTAAACACGCCTTCGCGTATCCACATCGGTTTCCGGACCTCAACCAGCTTTGTTTTCGCGGGGATTTGGTTTTTTAATGCAGTATAAAACGATGGCAGGACATACACGGAAATATCCTGATTCTTTTCAAGCAGGTCCGATAAACCACCGGTGTGATCCCCATGTCCGTGCGACAGTACAACAGATTCTATGTTGCTCAGATTGATGTCCAATTTCTTCATATTGTGTAACAAGGCTACGCCATCGCCACCCGTGTCAAACAAAATGTCATTATTAATTAAACAGGAAAAACCCCAGCCCGCTGTCAATCCCCTCTTTGACACTTCGTTGTCGTAAACTACTGTTATTTTCATGCCCGCGAGTCTCCTTTCGTAATTTTGTACAGTAAAGTTTATATACAATTATGTGCATATGCTCATAATGGAGATGAAGAAAATGGCTTACGGTCAGGGAGGTTGGAGAAGGAGAAGAAGGAACATGTATTACCTCACCGGTGTGCCGGGATGGATGAGGTTCGGATATTCACCGGGATGGGTAGGCAGAAGTCCAACGGGACTGCCGCCAACCGCACAATACTTGATGCAGACGGGACAGGTGCCTCAACCTTACCCAGCACAAGTACCAGCGCAAATTTCAGTTCCTACTCATGAAAACTGCGCTAATTTCAGGGATGGATTCTGCACATTAAACGGTGCTGTCGTGGATCCCAGCGCCCCCGCGTGTCCAAGCTTCACACCGATAAGTTCCATTCCAGCACCACAGACACCTTCAGTGCACCCCATGTTTCAAACACCAGCCGGTTTTCCTACAGCGCAAATGCCCCAGATACCCAAAGAGCAGGAAATCCAGATGTTGGGGGGCCAAGCAAGAATGGTGGAGCAACAACTAGAACAAATCAAAAGAAGGCTCGAAGAACTCGAAAAGGAGGTGAGATGAATGCCGTTCGGCGGGGGAAGAGGATTTGGTAGAGGATTCGGATGGGGGGGCAACCCCTACGTATGCGCACGTTTCCCATGGCTTCCGAGGTGGTGGTGGACTGGAATGTACGGCCCCATGACACCTTTTACGGGAGCGCCGGGGATGCCCTACACGCCTTATGGCCAATATGGCACGTACGCAACGTCAGCCCCAACATCTGCACCATGGACAACCCATACACCGTACTACGCGCCACCCTACAGCACGTATGCACCACCAACCACAGCAATGCCGAACATGATGTACCCATCACCATATGCACCATCACCTTACCCAACAGGCGCGGAGATCCCTCAAATTCCGAAGGAACAAGAAAGACAAATGATTGAAGGTCAGGCGACAGCGCTCCAGCAGCAATTGGACCAGATTAAGAAGAGGCTTGAAGAGCTCAGCAAAATGTAGGGCTCCAACAGCCTTATCAGCGAGTTCGACAACTGGGGCGAAGAGTACTACAATACGTGTAGTTTCATCAAATCAGATAGACAAATACTTATTGTGCAATCGCCGAAAAGGAATTTTGAATGGGAGTGAAGCAAGTGGAAGGAAGGATGAAAGAAATAAAGGAGCAGGAGAATCGCATCAAAATACGGATGGCAAAAATCAAGCATAAACTGGCGATACTGAGTGGAAAGGGCGGAGTCGGCAAGAGTACCATCACCGCTAATTTAGCCATCGCATTGGCACGCAAGGGTCACAAGGTGGGTGTTTTAGATATTGACATTCATGGCCCAAGCATCCCCAAGATACTCGGCATAAGGGGGCAGGAGTTGACCGCAGGGCGGCTTGAAAGCGTGGGCATCTTCCCGGCCAAAGGACCGCTCGACATCAAAGTCATCTCTATGGATTTCTTGCTTCCGAGCGATGAAACTCCAGTCATCTGGCGCGGCCCCATGAAGATGGGCGTGATCAGGCAGTTTCTGGCGGACGTAGCATGGGGCAACCTAGATTTTCTGCTTGTAGATGTACCTCCAGGCACTGGCGATGAACCCCTTAGCTTGATGCAGTTGTTGCCCGGCATCGACGGCGTTATTATCGTGACTGCTCCTTCTGAGGTTTCCCAAATCGTCGTCAAGAGGGCCGTCGGATTTACAAGAGAGTTGCACGTGCCTGTGCTAGGTATCATAGAAAACATGAGTGGGTTCGTTTGTCCAAAGTGCGGGGCAGAAGTTGATATTTTTGGAAGCGGGGGAGGTCAAAAAATAGCGGGAGAACTGGGAGTGCAATTCCTCGAAAGGATTCCAATCGATTCAAAGATATGCGAGGATTCAGACAGAGGAGCACCCTTCATCATCGAGCGTGCTGAAACTCCGGCGGCCAAGGCCTTCATGCGAGTGGTGGACAAAGTGGAGGAGTATTCAAAACAGCAGGGGGCACGAGCTTGATCGTTGACGAGTTGTTGGGTCTGGTCGGGGAGCGGAGAAGCCAGCTAGAAGACCTGACGCTTTCGAGGGTATGTGTGAGCCTCTGCTATACCGCAGTGATGCTCGATAACGGCTACGTTGGGCTCTGCCATACGCCTACTGAGGACATTGCACACACTCATTGGGGCCGCAGGCGGGACTTTCACGGCTTCAAGGCCTTGGAAATCACCCGCCTGGCGAATTCGCTTGACATGATTGAGAAGACAGTTGGCATCACGACGTTGAACGCCCTCTCACAGTACCTGATGGACTCCGAAGGTTACGAGCGGCAGTTTGGAATGGATGCCTTTGATGCGATAGATGTGAGGAGGGAAGACAGTGTCGCGGTGGTTGGGTACATAAGGCCCATAGTTGGGAAGCTGAGAGCGAAGGCCCGGGAAGTCCACGTTTTCGAGCGCAACCCCCAGTTGAGGGGGGATGCCCTGCCGGATACTTTTGTCGACTCGATATTGCCGAAAGCGGATGTCGTGGTTATAAGCGGGTCGAGCTTGGTCAACGGAACGCTCGATAGGTTGCTCGAGCTATCCAAGAGAGCTAGATTCGTGGTTTTTGCGGGGCCAACGGCCAGCACTTTGCCAGAGCCTCTTTTCAAGCGGGGTGTAAGCGTCGTGGCGGGTGTTCACGCGAAAGGTCCTAAGGTGGTAGATGCAGTAGCCGAGGCCAAACCATTTGTGGCATTCAAAGAGCTTGTGGAGAAGTATATTTTAAAGAATGAAAACAGCCTGAAGGGGTAAAACTGGATCGGCTTAAACACATCGCTGCGGAGCTCAAAGAGCATGCACCTTTCACCGCCTTTGGGGCGGGCGTGGGGGTAGTCGTGATGGTCGCTGTGTCCCTGGCCGAGCTCGACCCAGATATCTCTCAACATACCTTCCACATCCTGCACCCCGCCCACATGCTACTTAGCGCGACCGTGACCGCCGCGATGTTTAGGCGGCACAGGGGGGGCATCGGGGCCTCGATAGCCGTCGGACTCGTGGGGGCGGCTGGGATATGCGCGATAAGTGACATAGTGTTCCCCTACGTGGGAGGTACGCTACTTGGAGCCACCATGACCTTACACGTATGCATTTTAGAACACCCGTGGCTCGTGATCCTACCTGGGCTCGTCGGCGCGACAATCGGCACTTTGACGGGGCGCTGGACC
>JAUWYN010000081.1 GCA_030615805.1 Hadesarchaea archaeon
TGCGATGGCATGGCGGATCGCCCTCTGCCCAAGCTCGCCAACCGAACGCCGCTCGAAATAGCCAAAAAACCAAACATGGATTGGCTGGCCAAGCGGGGAATCTGCGGCTTGATGGATACAATCGCGCCGGGAATCCCCCCAGGAAGTGATACTGCCCACCTCGCCTTGCTGGGTTACGATCCCTTCGAAACTTATACCGGACGGGGACCATTTGAGGCCGCGGGCGCCGGCGTCGAACTTCAGGCTGGGGATGTCGCCTTCAGGGCAAACTACGCCACCGTGGACGGCGCCTTTATCGTCAAGGACAGGCGGGCTGGACGCATCCAAGGAACCGAACAGCTTTCGGCCGCGATAGAAAAAATCAAACTCCGCGGCGCAAAGCTAGTCTTTAGGGGCACCGTCGGCCACCGAGCCGTCCTCGTGCTGCGTGGGAAGGGACTGTCGCACGAAGTCACCGACTCGGATCCACATGAGGTTGGGGAGAAAGTCCTTCAGGTAAGGCCGCTCCTGCATCCCCCGGAGCGACCCGGACCAGCCTACCCGATCATCGCTGGTGGTATACGTAGATACATCGTGCGCCGGAGGAGGGCCGCAAAAACGGTGCGATTGCTGAACGATTTTTCTCGTAAGGCGCACGAGATTCTTAAAAATCATCCCCTCAACCAAAAGCGCATTCAAAAAGGGCTTCTCTCTGCAAACTACATCCTGCTTCGTGGTGGCGGGGCCATACCCCACCTCAAATCTCTCTACGATCGGTTTAAGATTCGTGGCGCATGCGTTGCTGCTGCAGCACTAGTGAAGGGTGTTTGCAGACTGGCGGGCATGAACGTGATCGATGTTCCAGGTGCAACCGGTAGCGTTGACACAGACTTAAATGCGAAGGCGAAAGCCGCGCTACGGGCACTTGAAACTCACGAATTCGTGCTATTACATGTGAAGGGTTTTGATGAGGCCAGCCATGACGGCGACGTGAGTGCGAAAATTCAGCTCATCGAGCGCGTTGATGCCATGCTAAACCAATTCATCGACGCAACGGATTTAATCGCGATTACCCCGGACCACACCACGCCGGTGAGCGTCAGGAAACACACCGGTGATCCCGTGCCAGTTCTCATATCCGGTCCCGGTGTACGTGCAGATGATGTTAAAACCTACGGCGAGCGTTCGGTCGCGCGAGGCGGTTTGGGGAGAATCCTAGGGAAGGATCTTATGCCGACCATCGCTGACCTAATGGGGAAAACCGAGATGTTTGGGGCATGATGGGGGTTATATCGACAAACGTTAAAGGAGTGAAAAGAAAGATTTTCAAGTGAGAAAATGCGTGAAAAAGTTGAAGCGGTTCTGAACCAGATTCGGCCGGCACTTCAAGCCGATGGCGGAGATGTCGAGCTTGTCGATGTCACCAAGGAAGGTGTAGTCAAAGTAAGGCTTGTTGGGGCATGCGCAGGGTGCCCGATGTCAACGATGACCTTGGCCTTGGGCATCGAACGCACGCTCAAGGAACGTGTGCCTGGGGTCAAGCGGGTAGAAGCAGTCTAGCGCGCGAATAATGACCTTAGTTCGCCCGGCTTCACCACACCTCGCTCGGTCACAATTGCTGTCACCAAGCGCGCGGGCGTGATGTCGAAGGCGGGGTTGAGTACCCCAACTCCTTTTGGCACCACTCGGACCCGCCCGATAAACTCGACCTCTCTCGCATCGCGTTGCTCGATAGGAATTTCCCTGCCGCTCCGCACGCTCAGGTCGATGGTGCTGGTCGGGGCGACGACGTAGAACGGCACGCGATGTTCCTTGGCGAGAACAGCTATCGAATACGTCCCAATTTTGTTCGCAACATCGCCGTTTGCTGCGATCCGATCCGCACCGACGAGCACCGCGTCCACTTCACCCTGTACCATCACGTGCCCCACCATATTGTCGGTAATCACCGTGACCGGGATGCCCTCGCGCTTGAGCTCCCAAGCCGTCAGCCGCGCGCCCTGCAAAAACGGTCGAGTCTCGGTCGCGATGACCCTGATGTGCTTTCCTTGGCGCCACGCAGCACGGACTACCCCGAGGGCGGTGCCGTAGTCGACGGTCGCGAGTGCTCCAGTATTGCAGTGCGTTAGCACGATGTCCCCTTTCTTGAGCAACCTGGCTCCGTGTTTCCCCATCCGGCGGTTCGCCTCGACATCCTCGTCAGCAATGCATTTCGCTTCCTGCACAACCGCGGCGCGAATTTCCCTCACATCGCGTGCCGAACGAGCTGCACGGAGTACGCGCTTTAGGCCGACAAACAAGTTGATCCCAGTCGGGCGGGTTCGTCTCACCCTAGCGGCCGCTGCCTCGAGCTCACGCAGCATCTGGGCCCTCCCTCCCGCCTTACTTCGCAGCGCGGTGACCGCAAGCGCCATCGCTGCCGCCGCGGCGAGCGCCGGGGCCCCCCTTATCTGCATGCGCTCGATCGCCTTCGCCAATTCTCCCGCACTCCTGCACCTCACCAACCTCAGCTCTCGCGGCAACCTCGTCTGATCGATCAACACCACGCTCTTACCTCGAAGCTCGATCGTCCGCATGCCATCACCGCTTTTT
>JAUWYN010000011.1 GCA_030615805.1 Hadesarchaea archaeon
AAATCGCAAGGAGAACGACTTTCCAACGCGGCCTAATTTTCGGTTCTTCTTCCAAGGTCCGGGCCGCGCCTTTGCGCGCCCGTTTTTTCTTTGGCGCCAATTATCCACCACCTGTTTATTCAGATTTTTGATATAATTAAGGGGGATAGTATCCTAAAAAGACCCCCACGAAGGCAAGCCAACCGCACCCATTCCCTTCCACAAGCCCCCGGGGGTAGGGTATCCCCATGAGAGAGCGAATTCGATAATCAAGGAACCGTTTCAATTAATACCGTGTAGGCGGTTTGATTTTCAAACCCTGGAGGCATATCACCCACCATCCATCCCCAATTCGTTGTTTCGGCAATGTAGTATTTTTCTTCTTGCTCAGTTAGAAAATGGCAACTTGATTGCCTATTGTGACTCGGAGGATTTGTAAGGTGGACCCCAACGTAGGTATGGGGTGACTCCTCGGTAAAAGCGATTAGACATTTAAAACCGGCTGCTTTCAGCAAAGTCGCATAAAGAAATGTATGGGTATCACAATCTCCACCCATCTCAACCAAAGTCTCGATTGGATATTTGAATTCAGTAGTTTTGTAGTATCTGATACTTAGCGAATGGCGCTTATCTTGGACGAAATCAAGTAATGCATTGGCCAACTCTTCTTCACCGTGCGTTTGCCCTTTTATAGTCGAGACTATCTCTTGGATTATTGGCTCGTCTGGAGTAATATAAGTTTTTGCCACATCAAGACCATGAATAGAAAAATATGGATGAGGCCTTTCGTGGTAATTTTCATAATTATCATATGGGATTGAAAGAGTCATGAGATGTTCGTCTTTGCCAAAGTTGGTGTAATAAACGACTGTTGTAGCAGTGTGATTTTCGGGCGATCTTTCGAGACTACGGGATATTGGGGGAGGAAAGAAAGCAGCAATGAATAGCCCAATGAGGATACCAGCCGCAAATGGGAGGGCCAGTCGGCGAACTTTCTCCCATTTGGAAGGGATTGTTGGCCGTCGTGAGTGAAGTTTTCCATCGACAAAACATTTGATTTTTGGAAGAATCCCACTCCATTTCAGTTCAACTTCATGTATTTCTTCATCACCAACTTTGAGCCTACAAAACGTGCGTCTTCTCAAAGGGAGGCGTTTCTTCGCTCTAATTTTCCCGTCAACTCTTACAGTTACTTTATTTGTCCATCCTGAACGGTCTGCTTCAACCTTGTGTTTTTCTTTCTTGCCAATCACAAATATGTGCTTCATAGAAAGACCCCTGCAATTCCAAAGATAAGCAAAAAGCCAGTAAGCCGATTCTTAAAGAGATTCAATAAAACCTTGGCGATTTCTTTTAGAGGGGTGGCTTCCGCTACGGCAGGGCTCGGTAAGGCGGCTTTTCGCCGCCCGCCTTCCGCTTCGGCATCCTGCATTCTTTTCCTTCCGCTTGCCTTCCTCTGCCTTTGCGGGCACGGTTCAACCCTCCGTATAAATCCTGTAAAGAACAAAGATATAAACTTTCAGTGGAAATAGAGGTCCCCCTTCCAGTGGAAACATGGGCCCTTGGAACTTCCTAAAAGATGGGATTAAATAAAACTCCAACGGCGCCCCCAAAAGGTTTTTAAGCGATAAATCCAAGTGTATGCGGGTGCACGTGCATGAAAGAGGCAAAAAGAAAACGCCAACCCTTGACGATAACCGTGAATCCTAAAGTCGTGAGAGAAGCCAAGGCGTTGGGGCTTAATTTAAGTGTGGTCTCCGAGAACGCCCTCAAGGAAGCGATCGCTCGGCTGAAGGGAGTGCGTAAGCATGCGCAGAAAAAAGGCCGTTAATCTCTATCTCGATGAGGGCATGTGCAAGGAGGCGAAGGAAGCGGGGCTGAACTTGTCAACTGTCGCTGAAAATGCCATCAAAGAGGCAATAAACAGGCTAAAGGGCGCTGG
The DNA here is from genome assembly GCA_030615805.1 of Hadesarchaea archaeon. GTDB lineage: Archaea > Hadarchaeota > Hadarchaeia > Hadarchaeales > Hadarchaeaceae > DG-33. Next base: position 1,922 of record JAUWYN010000011.1, read on the forward strand.
TTGCCAAAATGCCGCAACCGTGGTGGTGCGGGGGACGGGATTTGAACCCGCGAACCCCTACGGGACCAGCCCCTCAAGCTGGCACCTTTGACCAGACTCGGCCACCCCCGCGCCAAAACAAAATAGTCCGCGAAGGTTTTAAGCTTCTCAGAGTTTCTTCACTTGCTTCGAAAATTCATCGAGCTTGTCCCCGAGGATCCCCATCGCCTTGAGGACGATCTGTTCGGGTGGCATGCCGCCCGCCGACTCGATGCGGAAGACGAACTTCGTGGGGTCGCTCCCTATCCGGATCGCTTTGGGCGGGCAGGCCTCGGCGCAGCCCTTGCACATCGTGCACAGCGTTATATCGCTGATCTTCGGCTTCCCCCCGGAGAGCTTGATGATGTTCGCCGGGCAGGCCTTGACGCAGGCACCGCACCCGTCACACGCTTTCTCGTCGAGCTCGAACACCGGCATGTATTTGTACGCGACCACCCCGGTTTGCCACTTCGCGTGCTCCTTGCCGAACCCCAAGCGTGCGATGGCGGTCAGCTCGAGGCGCTGTCCCTTTTCGAGCTTGATGATGGGGACCGAGCCGCTCACCGGCACGACCTCCTCATCAGTCGACTTCAGGTCACCGCTGAGTGCGGTCGCGAGCCCCTCTCGCTTCAGGGTGAGGCTCACGCTGCATTTCGGGCAACGGCCCTCTCGGCAGCCGCACTCGCCGGGGAGGACATAACCCTTTGCTGGGGTGCTGAGGGGGATCAACGCGAGCCGGTGGGCCAGGATCTCGTCGTACATCGCCGAGTCATTTACTTCGAACTCGACCTCGTCGATCGCCATCACGGGGACCTCACGCATCGCTGCCCTGCGGAGGGCATTGGCGAAGGCGGGGTTGGAGTCGGAGAGCATGAACTCCATCTCGTCACCTTCGAGTTTTCGGATCTCGAGTTCCATTTTTTTCACCTCATACTCGGCGGCCCCTTCTCCCCCCGCGTCTTCGACATCCATCGTGTGGCGTCGGCGTGGCGTCTTCAATTCGCCCAATCCGCAACCCAGCCCGCGCGAGCGCCCGAATCGCCGCCTGCGCTCCAGGGCCAGGGCTTCTCGAACCGCCTCCACCCGGTGCCCGAACCTTGATGTGAACACCCGTGAATCCCTTCTCCGTCGCTTCCTCGGCCGCCCGCATCGCGGCCTGCATCGCGGCGTAGGGTGAGGACTCCTCCCGGTCGGCCTTCACGATCATACCTCCCGACCAGCGGGCCACGGTCTCGGCCCCGGTGAGGTCGGTGATGTGGATGATGGTGTTGTTGAACGATGAGTAAATATGTGCGACTCCCCACTTCCCGTTCGTCATGTTGCCTCCTCCTTCGGCTTCTCGGCCGCTTCCTCGGTCTCCTCGGGTTGGGTTTCAGCCTTTTCCTCGGTGCCGGGCTCGGCCGCAGGGGCTTCGGGTTGCGGCTGCACTTTGAAGGTCGAGCCCTCCACGTACCCGATCGCGTCCTCCTTTCCCAGGGGCACCAAGTAGCTCGGCACGCTGATCTGCTTGCCTGCGATGGCTATGTGTCCGTGGAGCACGAGTTGTCGGGCCTGCTGCGGCGTCTTGGCTAGGCCTTTCCGATGGATGAGCGTCTGGAGGCGGCGCTCGAGCAGGTTCTCGATGTTCAAGCCGAGCACGTCGTCCAGCGTCGCGCCCTCGCCCACGAGCCCGAGGCGGCGGAGGCGCACTAGAATCTGTTTGGCCTCGAGTTCCGATTGGGAGCCAGAGGCGGCGAGCAGGTGTCGGGCCTGCCGCCTGAAGTTTCGAAGCAGGGTCTGGGTCCGCCATATCTCCTCCTTTCGGCGGAGCCCGTATTGACTGAGGAGTTTGTCCTCGGCGTCCATCCGCTCCTTCTCCCAAGGATGCGAGGGCCTGAGGTATTTCTTACGTTGGCGCTTCATTCTTTCTTCCCCTCAACTTTTTCTTTCTTCCCCTCAACTTTTTTCTCTCCTTCGACTTTTTTCTCTTCCTTTTTCTCTTCCTTCTCCTCCCTTCGTCCTCGCCTGCCCCTCTCAGCCTTCGCGGCTTCCTCGCGAATTCGGACTTCTTTACGCTTTACACCCACGACGAGGCCCTTTCTCCCCGTAGTACGGGTGCGCTGCCCTCGCACGGACAGGCCAAGCTCATGTCTAATACCCCGGCGGCTTCGGATCCGGCGCTCGCGCCCGATATCAGTGCGCGTCGCCACTGCCACGTCTGCGCCCACGAGGTGGAGGTCCTTCCCGGTTTCGTAGTCCTTCCGCCGGCTCAGCATCCAGGTAGGGATCCCGTGTTCGGCTGGATCTTTGAGGACTTTTCCCAGGCGCTCGACCTGCTCCTTGTTCAGGCCACCTATTTTTACAAACGGGTCCACATCTGCGGCATAAGCGACGGCTCGGGCGAAGTTCAAACTCACGCCTTTCAGGTCGGATAGTGCCAGCTGGACACGCTTCTCGCCAGCCAAGTCCTTCCCCGCGAGCCGCACGATGTGCTTGAATTCCTCGGGCATTCGAATCGCCAATTAGGTCTTTCTTAAATTTTGTTGAGGCACCTATTAAGTCGTTCGAAAGGTGGCGCCGGGGCAGGGATTCGAACCCTGGAGGCCCAAAGGACCACGAGCTCTCCAAGCTCGCGCCTTACCTGGCTAGGCTACCCCGGCCCGAATCTAACTCTAGCTTTTTGGGTTATATCCACTTTTCATTGAGAAGTTCGTGAGTGTTAAGTTAATTAGTTTCAATTATTTCCACTTCCGCGGGTACGTGCCTGGCGACATCACCACGCGCTCAGGCTTCGCGACGATCCCGTGCTCGGCTTCAAAAATCTGCTTTGAGGTCATGGTCGCACGGGCCAGCGAGATGAGCTCACCCTTCAGCGTCATCAGCGCCACGAGATTATCGAGCGAGACTCCTGTTTCAATCGTGAGTACTCCTGGCGCAGCCAAACTGGCGCCGTGGCAGAGAGCATCGACGGCCCCATCTCTAACGACAAGTTTGGGCAGGTGTTCAACTGCAGCCTCCACGGGCAAAATGACTTTGCGCAGGTGCTTTTCATCGCCATCCTCCCGCCAGAAGGCATAGGCATCAGCAAGGTCGTGTAGTTTGATCAGGGTGCCGTCCTCGCGAAATGGTCCCGTCCGCGTCCGGCGAAGCTCACGCATATGGGCTCCACAACCCAAGGCCTCCCCCATATCGAAGCAGAGCTTTCGCATATAGGTGCCAGCCGCGCACCCCACGCACATGAGCACGTCCCTGCCCTCACGCTCCAAGGGCTCAATGTAGTAAATTTTCCTCGTCCGGAGCACTCGCTTTACTGCAGCTCGGAGTGGTGGGCGTTGGTAGATCTCTCCCTCAAATTCCTGCAACACCTGCTCGAGGCGGTGCTGGGGCACCTCGCCATGCAAGTGCATTATGCAGATGTATTCCTTGCCCGCCGGTAGCAACGTCTGAACCATCTTGGTGGCGTCCTCGAGTGCTGTCGGCAGCACCCCGGTTACCTTTGGGTCGAGCGTGCCCCCGTGCCCCGCGCGTCGAACCTCGAGCACACGCTTTACCCAAGCAACGATTTCATGCGAGGTTGGCCCAACGGGTTTGTCTAGATTGATGATCCCCAGACGCAGGTGTTCACGAATTGGGCGCTTGCTGGGTTCGCAACCATGATCGGGGTCGGTCATATCTTGAGCCCGGACTAGAACCTCACGTTTGACATCGGAAGGTAGCCTGCCCACTTAAAACACCTATGACCAAATGCTAGCCAGTGCCTTCCTTGGGCTCAGGAGGCTTCTCCGGTGGTTTTTCTATCTTTACCAAACCTGCTGCCTCGAGCGCGCGCCTGACATCTTCATCCGAGGTTCCCTTCGCGATTTCAACTTTTTGTTCGAGGGGCTCGAGGTGTGCGATGTTGCATCGGCGCCGTTTGACCCCGGGGCCGCTGACCACCACGTAGACGCTGTCGAGCACGTCCACGATGACGCATCGCTTGCCAGCCTCGTGCCCCGCGAGTTTCACGCAGACCCGCCCGACCTCCATAACCATCTCACGACCTCCGTTTCGTGACGAGCTCGACCGCGAACTCGAGCATCCGCGCCGTCTCGCTGACCGAAAGACGTTCAGTGTTCAGCACCAGATCAAAGGGCGAGTGATCGTTGACGTTTATACCATAAAATCGCTTGAAGCGTTTGGCCTCGCTCCGCTCCCGCTTCATCGTTTCTCGGAGCACATCTTTGAACCTCCGCCCTTCCCGACGAGCTATTCGCCGAACCCTTTCTTTGAGCGGGGCGGTGAGCAGGATTTTCAGGTTTGCCTGTTTAGCCATCCACCCGGCGAGGCGAGCATCGATGAGCACCCCGTCCTCCCTCGCTGCCTCAGCGGTGCGACGATCGATCATACGGTCGATATCGGGGTGGCGCTCGGCATAGCGCGAGAACTCGTCGAGCGTCATCCTTCGTTCTTTGGCGAGCTGCCTGAAGACGGTCCCCGCGCAGACGTAGCGGAGTTTGAATTTTCTCATCAGCGCTCGCGCGGTCGTCGTCTTGCCCGCTCCGTGCAAGCCGCTTATAGCAACGACCACCATTCGCTCACGCTCGGGCAGCTTCTTTGATCGCTTGGCGCGCGCAGGCCGGGCAGAGGTAACCACCGTAGGGGCGATTCGGCATACGGGAGCTGCGGGACAGGGATCGCAGCTCGCTCGCCCTCGCTCGGGGAACGCCCCCCAGCGGGCGCCCACAGGAGGCGCACTTCGCCACCCCCGCCCGCTCCTCCTTATAGTGCGCGATGGTTCGCCCTCCGGGCGTGCGGACGAAATGCTGTTTATAGCTCCTCGAGCGGTACCTTCGCGCCGGCATACTACTCACGGATGAGCATTTTCCGCCAGATCTGGGAGAACCCGAAGTAGGTGAGGAGGTACCAGCTCAGGAAGCCGCAGGAAACCCACGTGCCGAAGAAGGGAAGGTCCAAGCGGAAGGGGAGCCATGCCACGACCCATCCCGAGTATATGCCCTGTAGGATGAACCAGAAGATGAAGTAGGGCACGATGTAGAAAATCATAGGTTTGAAATTTTCCTTCATCATCTGCCCCTGGAGCGAGAGGATCCGTTTTTGATCCTGCTGGAGCTTGTACATGCGCTTTGTGTCTCGCTTGCTCCGGGCATCGCGGAGCTCCTTCTGAAATGCAGACACCTCGGCCTTGATCTGCCTCATCCGCTCCCAGTTCACGACACGTCGAGTTATGAGCGTAATGAGGAGGGAAACGAATACCCCAATCCCGAGGATGACGAATAACGCATTCTCGTAGATGAAAGGCACCCCAATCCCGAGCTCGCTCGCCATTAGCGAGATGTCTGAGCGCAGGTCCCGAATACCTTCCTCGGTCTCTGATGGCTGGTCCCATACCCCGTTACCGTTCAAATCATCGAAAGGCTCACCTTCGTCATATCTGCCATTGCCATTCGAGTCAGTAAAGGGTTCGCCTAGCAGAGAAATGAAATCTTGGTTTATTCGGTTGTCTATTTCTATGAGCTCCGGGCGATTGTCAAAATTCTCGTTCTCGACGAGGTTGTTGTAGAATGTTTGGGCTTGGCTCAAACCTCCCGATGCACTGCCTCCTTGCCTAAGAGATGCGATGGAGCTGTCTATGGTCTGTAGCAGCTTCTTGTACGTTTCCTGCTCATTTCCCGCCTCCTCCGCACCAACGATCGTCGCAAAGCTCGCGAGCAGGAGGGCGGCAATCATGGGGCAGATGAGTATTCGGCGCATGGGTTCACCTCAGTGTCTCGACCATTTCCTTTACGGCTTCATTGAGTTTTTCATCCCTATTATTAATTATCCTCACCGTCGCGCCCGTGAGCGCCGCGTATGCTGTCGCCGAGGCGCGGTTTAATAGTTGATGTTCCACGACTTCATTCAAGAGTTCTTTATCCCGTCGACGAGCTATGTCTCTGGTGCGCCGTCCCGCGACCTCTTCAGGAGTCGCCTCGATTATCACGATCGATTCAGGATTGAGCTCCTCGAGCACCCAGCGGGGCAGGCCTGGGTAGTACCCCTCGGGTTTCTTGACCAAGCAGTGGGTGTCGACGAGGATTGGCTTTTCCTTGGCAGCGCGCGCGATTCGCTTGGCCGCCTCGCGTTGGATCTCGCGGTAGGGGCCCGTCGAGACCTTCCGCATCTCATCGCGGTGGGTCACCCCCTCACGCTCACGCATAAGGTCGAGCATGATGTCGCCGTAGTTCATGAAGCCATACTCGACGCCTTGAGCTTGGAGTTTCTTCAGCGCTCCATCGATGACCGTGCTCTTCCCAACCCCTGGCACGCCCGTCACGACGACCACTTTATTCACCAAATAACCTCCTCATCGCTGGGAACATCTCCGCCACGCGCTCCTTCGCTATCTCTTGGTAAAGGCTATACATAATGCTCACGGTCAGCAAGATCCCAGTACCGCTGCCCAAGGCTCCCATAAAATCGGCAACTGCGGAGATCGCCCCGACGAATGCTCCGCCAAGCAATGCGGCCGTCAGGATGTACCGGCTCAACACCCACTCCATTACCCTTATATCGCGACGGAAGCCGGGGATGAGCATTCCAGATCGATCGAGCTGCTGCGCGATGTTGCGAGGCCCCATCCCCGTCATGTGTACCCACATCCAAGCGAAGCCCATACATAGCAAAACTAAGACCGATATGTAGATCCCAGCCCGGAGGGGGTCGGCCATCACGGCAAAGATGCCATTCGGGGCACTAAGGTAATAAGAAACTCCTTGTAACGGGGAGAAAACCGCCCCCAACATTCTAACATTTGCAAACACCACCATTGCGAGGATTACAGGAATGACTGAGGTGTACAAGAATTTGATGGGATAACGCCCTCGGATGCTCCCAAAACGCCCGTAGGCGAGGGGGATTTCGATGCGCATACTTTCAACGTACACGACGATGAAGAAGACGATGATGGTGGCGATGACGCCCATCATGTTTGGGAACCCTGTTCTGAAGAACGCATCGGAGATGTTTCCCCCTCCGATCATGATTCCGATGAAGTTGGGGAGCGCACCCGTAAATTGACCACCGACCTGCAGTGGGTTGAAAGCCTGCCAAAAAATCGTCCCCGCCACGCCAGCCACGATGAAGAGGCTGATCCCGCTCCCGAACCCGTATTTCGAGACTACTTCGTCGAGATAGACCACGATGATCACCCCTATCGCGAGCTGAACGATGATGAAGATGCCTGCGCCTGAGCCGAAGGAGACCCCATACCACCCCGACACCACGAGCATCGATGCCTGGAAGACGCCCATGATGATCGCCCCAAATTTCTGGATGCCGGTGAAGAGGGCGCGGTCTTCGGACTGGCTTAGGTCAAGCCCGATTACCTTGCTTCCGACGAGTAATTGCATGATGATGCCCGCGGTGACGATCGGCCCGATGCCGAGCTCCATCAAGCTCCCCGCATGGCTGGCGAGTATGAATCGTAGCTGCCCGAAGAAAGCGCCCCGTGCAGGATCGGCGACCATCCCGTAGAGCGTTACCTGAGTCAACACGAAAAAGGCGACAAGGGCTATCCCCGTCCACATGAACTTTTCCTTGAAGGAAACGTGCCGCTTTGGGACCGCGACCTCAGGGAGTTTTCGTATGAGGGGCTCGAGCGCGTAAAGTCTGGACCGCGGCTTCTCAGGCTGTTCCATCGCCTTCACCCTGCGATCGCCTTGCCGCCCGCTTCATCGAGTTTCTGCTTCGCCGACCCAACAAATTCCTTCGCGATGACCTCGATGGGATGGGTGACGCGTCCCCCCCCGAGCACTCGCTCAAAACCGAGCTTCCCGACATCGACTACGATCCGCTCCTCCTCGCGTTTGGCGATGCCTTGCTGCAGGAGTTCGTCGAGGCGCTCGTCGAGTTCACCGACGTTGATCGAGCTGATTTCCCTCCTCGCCGCGAGCGGGCGCGTGAATCCATGCTTTCCAAAATGCTTGGGCATGTGTTTGAGCATGTAAGACCACTTCTGCTTGTGTCCGCCGCTGAGCCCCTTGCCGCCCTTCTCCCCGCTCCCCCGTCCACGCTTCGAGCAGCCCCTTCCGTAAGTTCTCGCGCCTCGTTGTTTCCGCACTTTTCGTCGCCTTCGCACCACCATTTAAAACACCTAAATCATTCCGAGGATGAGTTCGTTAATCCGCTCGCCGCGGTAGCCCAAATCGCCAAAATCCTTAAACGGACGCTTGGTTGCTTTATACCCCTTTCGCGGCGGGTGGAGTCTGAAAACTTTCTTCAATCCGGGGAGCGCTTTGAACTCAGCTTCACCCGCATGTACCGCGGCGGCGAATTCACTCAACGATTGAAATGAAGTTTGAGATTTGACGAATTCATCGATCAAGCGCTTGTCACCGGCTAGCCTGCCACGTTTCCGGATGAGTTGCTCCAACACCTTCTGCTCGACCTCCCCCCACGTGAGCATGTCCTTCGCCTTCTGCAGCATCCCGCGGTGGGTGTGGGTATCATCGATCACGACGCAATGGTTGACGCGCGTCAGACCCAGCATCCGCATCGTCTCCCTCACATCGCGCCGCACGTTCACGTTACCGCGCACCTTAATTACAGCTAATTTAGCCACTTACTTCACCAACCTTTCCGATGAGGACGTGCTCCTTATGGGGCTCCCGCAGGGCTACCCTCGTGGTTTGCTTGAGGGCGTCAAAGGCAGCGATGGCGAAGTTGAGCGTCGTGCGCGTCTGCCCGCGCGAGTGGATCCAAGCGTCCTCGATTCCGGCCATTCGAAGAATTATTTTCGGGACTTCGGCCGCTGCCAAGCCTAGCCCGCGCGGCGCCGGTTTTATCGTCATGTGGACGCTACCGCTTCTCCCGGTGACCTCGAATGGGATCGAATGAGGTCGCCCGCAGGCACACTCCCAGCTCCCGCAGCCCCTAGCGACCTCCACGACGTTTAGCTTCGCTGCGATCGCGGCCTTTCGTATGGAGGGACCGATTTCGCGCGTGCTCGCGTGCCCAACTCCGACGATTCCGTCTCGATTTCCGACCGCGGTAATCACGCGATATTTAATTCGACGTCCCGACTTGTGCATCCGCTGGACCAAGCTCACCCCCAAGATATCTTCCTCGAGATTTGGCACGAGGGCATCGACGATCTCAGGCTCCTTGATCGGCCTCCCTTGGCGCAGGATTTGGGATATTTCAGTTATCTGCTTCTCCTTTACCGCTCGCCCCACGCTCGTCCGAGGCTGCCATAGGTTGATGTCGAATTCCTCTCGCATTGGTTTTTTCCGCATTTTACGCCGCATTTTACCCACCGAACTGCGTAACTATTGCCCGCTTGATTTCATTAAAGTGCTCCGGTAGTTGCTCTGGTGTTAACCCGCGTTGGAGGTAGGCGGAAAATCTGGCGCGATATATTTTTTCATTCTCCTCCTTCAGCTTCGCCGCGTACTTGGCGATGTGCTCCCCGCGTATCCGCTCATCGCTTGGTAAAACCCCTTCACCATGGGAAATTTGTAGGCCGGCGTCAAGCGCCCCCTTGAGCACGGCGAAAACTTTGGCTTGAGAAATTGGGTTGTACCTCCCGAGATCCAAAGCACACTCCTTCATCCCGGTCTTCAGCGCGCGGTATCCGCAGAGCAGCCCCACGAGGTAGGCTGCAGGGGTATTTGCGGTGTACCCTTTCCACCCGAGCTTCTCGAGCTCCTTCGAGTGCGCTGAGACAAGGGTGAGATCCCCGCTGGGGGTGGCGCGCACGAATTGGGCGGTGACATGCTTCAGCGAGATCCTCGTTACTAGCCGTGGTCTGCCCGAGCGCAGGAGCCTTAGCCTACGCCTGTAGTCGGTTTTTCCCTCCCGCTTGCGCTTGAACTGAACCTTCCAACGCGGTCCGATCTTGGGCATATTCATCCCTTCAGGAGTCCTCGCTCCTTAAGGTGGGTTTCGAGATGAGCCCTGCTTTTGAAAGCCCCACCATTTACCATTCGGTAGAGCCTGCGATACTCGTGCCGATCGATTACCCCCTTCTCTTTGAGCTCGCGCAGCCTCGCGCGTAGCGGCCGCACGGTTCTGATCCAACTGGCCTTTTTCGGTTGCCTAGCCCTTTGCGTACCCTTCCTGCTTCCAACGCCTCGCCGTCTGCCTCGCTTGCGCTTGGCGGCCCGCCGCCTGAACCTTCCGCGGCTTATCCCCAGCTCTGGTTTCGCCTTGATCGCGCCCTGTCGGATCAAGCGTTTGACATCCTCACGCGAGATTGCGGCGGAGACATCGACACCTCGAGCGGGGTCGATCCAAATCCGATTGACGCCCACGCCGAGGATATCAGCCGCCAGCCTGCGCTGCGTGCTCAACTCCACGTTTTTCACCTCTAGGATTTAGCACCCTGATGCCGAGCTCCTTGGCTTTAGCCAAGATTTGTTCTCGCTTCCGTCCCCCGACGCTCGAGGCTATCCGAACTGCTTGCTTGTTCGCGTCGAGTCCTTCGAGGTCGCGGGGGTCGTGTGCCATAATTTCAATGAGTCCAGAGGGGTGAACCCCCCGCACGCTCCTCGGTGATCGATAGCCGACCGATACTACCGCAGGTTTGCCCCTTATACCGAGGCGCATCTTGCTGTCGCTCCCCCTAGGCCTTCGCCATTTCTCGCCGAGCTTTGCGAACCTAAACCATTCCTGACGTCTGAATTTTGGCGCTCGTTTTTTTCTCGTCATTCTCATGCCCTCTCCACAATGTAACAACCATCTTGGAAGACGCGTGGGTCGCGGTGCCTGATAAAGGTCGCCTGCTCGATGTTAAATGCAGTCTGCCCGACTTCGTCCCTGTTGATGCCTTGGACGATTATTTCATCCCCCTTTACTTCCACGCCCACGTCACCGACGATTTTGGCCACGCGAGGCGCCCGCTCACCGAGAAAGTTTTGGATCAGGACGCGCTTGCCATCGACTTTTACCGTGACTGGGAAATGCGAGTAGACCACGCGAAGCTTATAGATGAAACCCGCAGTGACGCCCTTGAACATATTAGCCAGACGAGCCCGGATCATGCCAACCGCAGCCCGATGTTTTCGACGCGAGGATGGGGTTTCAATCAAAATCTTTTGCCCCTCCATTTTCAGCTCGACCCCGGGGATGTCGAATTTGCGCACGAGCTTGCCCTTCGGTCCACTAACCTCAATTGTCTTGCCCGAGAGCTTGAGCTCCACGCCTTCGGGCACCTCTACTTCTTCCCTAATTGGAGGTGGCATCCTTTGTACCTCTTGAGTTGAAACTCTTTCTATCCTCAGCTTTTCTTCATTAAAAGTGTGGCGAAAGTGTTACAACATTCCAATCGCATTTACTAGTAAATGTAAGCGATAAGCCGCCCGCCCAAACCCTGCTCATCGGCCTGTCGGTGAGATATTACTCCTCGCTGGGTGGAGACCACGAGCAACCCGAGCCCGGCTGCGGGTAGGTAACGCTTCTCCCAAGGCTCGTACCCGTCGCGCTTCACGGCGTATCGGGGCTTTATCACCCCACACCCGTTAATCTTGCCCTGCAGCGCGACCCTGAATTTCCCCCCGCGGCCATCATCGATGAACTCAAACTCGCCTATGAAACCTTCCTGCTGCATGATGCGCAACACCTCGCCGATCAACTTCGATGTCGGGGCAACCACCGCTTCACGCTTCCGAGCGCGCTCGTAGTTTTCAATTTTTGATAGCGCGTTGGCTAGGGGGTCTAACAGCATCTGCTCACCCGTATTTTTTGAACCCCATCTTTGGCGCCAGTTCGCGGAAGCAGCGCCGACACAGGTGGAGCCCGTAGCGCTGGTAGACGTGCCCGTACCTGCCACATCGGATGCACTTGTGGGCTCCCTTGCCGAACTTCCGCCTCGGCATCAAACCACCTGAACTCCAAATTTCTCGGTGATGAAATTTATCGCTTCCTCTCTGGTAACCCTATGGCTTTTCGGTATCGCCTTGGGTTGGCGTCGCCTGCGCCTGATCCTATACCCGGGCCGGCAAAGCGTCGCGCATACGTCCATCCCGAAGAGGCCTACCTCGGGATCATAGGAGAGCCCCGGGATATCGATGTGTTCCTTGATGCCAAAAGCGAAGTTGCCTCCGTCGTCGAAACAACCTTTGTTGAGGCGGCGCTCGACCCCATCAAACAATCGCTTCAGTGTTTTTACCGCCTCCTCGCCGCGCAGCGTGACCTTACAGCCCACGGATTCACCCCGCTTTATCCCCCACTCCCTTATCGTCTGTTTCGCCTGAGTTCGCGCTGGTTTTCGCCCCGTGATGCTCCTCAGCACTCGCTCGGCATTCGCGAGCTTGTCGCCACCTTCACCGACCCCTATATTGAGGATAACTTTCTCAATCTTGATCTCGCGCATCGGGTTCATGCTGTCGCCTTCTGTAGTGAGATGGCAGGCTTCTCCTTTCCGACGACGAATATGTAATGTTCGGGAGCTTGGAAAGTTTCGTCGTCGGCCTTGAGGGTCACGATGTTTGGCTGCGTGCCCCCGACCAGCTTGACATCGGTTATGGTGCCGACCTTGCTCACGTTTTTCCCACCCGTGACCAATGCTGTGGCCCCCTTCTCGAACGGAAATCGCTCGAGCACCTTGAGCTCGGGCAGGGCAAGCTTTACCCCATCACCCAGCTTGAATTCATCGAAATCGCCGACGAGCGTCTTGCCGTCATGAAAGGAGAGCTGGACCCGCTTGCCCCGCACGATGTCCTTACGCGTGACCTTGCAAAGCTTCGAAGATGTTTCGGCTTGGTCTATCCCATGGAGGGTCAAGCGGCCCCGGTGGTCCAAGAGCACACGATAGTTTTGGTTCAAGGTCGGTAGTTGCACCACGTCCATCAGGCCAGCTGGGAACTTTGGGTTTCGTCTCACCCTGCCGTCCACAAGCACTTGTCCCCCCGCGAGAATTCTATCTGCTTCCCGAGCGGTTCGGGCGAGCGAGAGGTAATCCCTCAGGAGCAGCCGGAGGGGCAGGGAGCCCTCGCGAGGATGGGGGCCGGGTGAGGGCTTCACCATCCAAGGGAAGGACTTGCGCGGAAGCCTCAGTGCCCGCGGCGCTGCGTAGCGTTTCAGGTGCCTACTTTGTCCCTTTTTCGCCACCTTTCGACCTCCTCTCGAGCACTTTGTCGCGCTCCTTGTCTGAGGCGAGCTTTATCAGCATGACGTTCGAGGGCACGACCGGCATGGGAACCTGAGTTCCATCGGCCTTCGTCGTCGTGGCCCCCTGAATTTGGATGCGGCGGCGCTTGGTGTCAACCTCGAGCACGTCGCCCTCGAGCTTCTTGAAATCTCCACTCATTATCCGCACCTTATCCCCCTTCCGCACGGGCAGGGAACGCGTTTTGTACCTTCCCCGAAGCTCGTGGCTGAGGGGTGCGGAAAGGAATCGATGCCTCCGGTGCAAGGGCGCGGCATAGAGCGCCAAGTGTTGTTTTCTGGGTTGTTTGCTGACCATTTTTCACACCACGGTCGAAGCTATTCCAGCAACTCGCGGCCATCGCTCGGCAGCCTCGCGGGCCATGGGACCCTTTATCTCCGAGCCGCGGGGGGCTCCCTCGGGGGTTATCAGGGCGGCCGCGTTGTCATCAAATTTTATGCGCATGCCGTCGGTGCGGCGGTACTCCTTGCGCTGTCGGATGACGATCGCGCGGACGATCTGCTTTCGAAGCTCAGGCGTGCCCCTCTTCACCGAGACGATGATATGATCGCCTACACCGGCCTTGGCCATGCGCCTGCGCCTGCCATGGTAACCTGCGACGCTCACGATCTGCAGCTCCTTGGCCCCGGTGTTGTCTGCGCAGATGAGGCGCGCCCCGATTGGTAGTGCCCGTATGGGTGCCACAGCGGTCACGCCAACCGAAATGCCAATACCTTTCTTTCCCATGCTAATTCCCCAACTTCTTCGCGCCGACGAACGATTTGGTCTTCCTCAAACTATCGGTCAAGTTGTCCCACCATTCCCTATTGGGAGGTACTGATATTTAATTAAGGATTTCGAATGGTTCTGTAGGGTGTCCAAGGCAAGCAGCATTTCAGTCTTGGGGTATCAAATCAGGATCAAGCATGCTATATCCATAACATTTGTTCTAGTAGGTCCCGTTATCAAGAGGTCCCTAATCCCTTTGAAGAAGCTGTGAGAGTCGTTTCGCTCGAGATGGAGCACGGGATTGAGTTCGAGATGCCTCGCCCTTTCGAGGGTGAAGCTATCCGCGACAGCTCCGGCAGCATCGGTAGGACCGTCTATCCCATCCGTGCTGAAGGAGGCTACGGTCGCGTTCCCTAAACCCGATATCCCGATTGCGGCACTGAGCACGAGCTCCTGATTGCGTCCGCCTATACCCCCTCCTTTCACCGTCACCGTCGTTTCCCCTCCGGAAATCAGGAGCGCGGGTCTTGATACGGGCTTGCTTGCATCCATTACATCCTTCGCAATAGTGGCAAGATGTGCGCCGACCTCCCTCGCTTCGCCCTGCATGGTTGTCGTAAGTATCGAAACGTTAAAGCCGTGTGATTTTCCGACCTCCGCAGCTGCTCTGATCGCGTCCGCATTACTCGCTATGATTTCATAAAATGTGTTAAGAAAATATTTCTCCCCGGGTTTTGGTGTTTCGGGCACCTTTTCTTCTGCCCCCTTTTTTAAGTGTTTTAAAATGTTTTTCGGCACCTTCCCAATGAGCCCATATTTCTCGATCACCGCCAGTGCATCCGAAAAGGTCGTCGGATCGGGATAGGTCGGGCCGCTCGCGATGGTATCCAACCTATCGCCGACAACATCCGAAACGAGCAGGGTGATGACCCTCGCGGGATGGGCTGCTTTGGTCAGCTGGCCGCCCTTTATCTTGGAGAGGTGTTTCCTGACGGCATTCACTTCTTGGATCGTCGCCCCGCTTTTGAGGAGCAATTGGGTTGTCTCCCGCAGTTCGTCGAGGGAAATTCCCTCCGCGGGGAGAGTGATGAGGGCCGAGCCGCCCCCGCTCAAAAGACACACGACGAGGTCCTGAGGCTCGAGGCCGCTAACGAGATCGATCATCTCTTCTGCGCCCTTTACCCCCGCTCCAGTCGGGAGGGGGTGGCCGGCTTCGACGAGCTTAATCTTTCGCGTTCGATATCCCGATGCCGTGCCTTCGGGGACGTTGACCACGCTGCCCGTGACCCTATCTCTAAATATCTCCTCAAGCACCTCAGCCATGTTCTCGCTCGCCTTCCCGCCCCCCACCACGATAATCTTTCGGACCTCTGAAAGGTCAAACTCGTGAGTTCCAATTTTCAGGCGTTCCCCATCGATTCTCACCAGACTCCGCATTTTGGAAGAGGGATCGGCGGATTCGATTGCCTTGTTCACAAGCTCGATGAGGATGTGCCTCGCTCGGCGAAGTTCATGGGTTTTGGCGTTGTCAATCAATTGCTTCTCGTTTTTAACAGGCATCTGCTCACACTTGCAATATTTGAGCCAAGTTAATTAAGTTAAATAGAAAGGAGGTGCTGATGAAATGAGAAACTCCTCAAACGAACCGATTTTCTTACTACCTCGGTTGAATCCCTATCTTTGGTTTTTTGAAAATTTTGTTATCCATGATTTTGAGTTCGCTCGAGACAGTTGGAGAAAAATCCATTTTACTGAGGACATCCTTTTCCAAATCGACTCCAGGCGCGATTTCCTCTAACACGAGCCCGTTTTTACCGAGCCTGAAAACGGCCCTCTCCGTGATGTATAAAACTTCCTTTCCGAGCTTCCTCGCGTACTCGCCGCTGAACGTGATGTGCTCCACGTTTTTTACAAATTTCTTGATCGACCCCTCTTGTAAAATTTTCAATTTCCCCCCACCAACTTTTACCTGAAGGCCCTTCGTGGTTAAGGTCCCGCAAAAGACGACTTTTTTGGCATTCTGAGCGATATCGATAAAACCACCACAACCCGCGAACCTCCCACCAAATTTGCTCACGTTGACATTTCCCTTTTCATCAACTTGGGCCATACCCAAAAATCCCAAGTCCAGTCCTCCTCCTTGATAGAAATCGAATTGATATGGTTGGTCGATAAGAGATTCATAATTTATCCCAACCCCGAAATCCAAACCTGAAAGAGGGACACCCCCTGTCACACCCGATTCAACCGTCAATGTGAATTTCTCATAGACATTTTCCTCCATTGCGACGTTAGCGACCTCCGTAGCCATCCCGATACCGAGGTTTATGATATCCCCCGCTTTTATTTCCATAGCCGCCCTCCTCCCGATGACCTTTCTTTCGTTAAGCGGCCTAGGTTCAACCTTGGAGGGGGGAAGTATCGTTTCACCGCTGATTGCAGGATTATAAGATTCATGAATGGTTTGCCAGCTGTACTCGGGTTTGGAGGCTATCGCAACGTAATCGACGAGGATACCAGGAATTTCAACTCTCCTACTTGGTAAGGATTCTTTGGTAACCTTTTCCACTTGAACGACTACGGTCCCCCCGCAATTTTTCGTCGCTTGAGCTATGGATAAGTTTTCGAGGGTTACCCCTTCCTTTTCCATCGATATGTTACCCCTTTCGTCCGCAGTTGTTCCACGGATTAAGGCGAAATCTACCGGGAAAGTTTTGTAAAGCAAGTATTCTTTGCCATCAATCTCGAACAGTTCTACCATATCTTCTTCTTTCTTGGTGATATCGTTCACTTTACCCCCTTCGACTCTGGGATCCACGAATGTGTACAAGCCCGTATGCGTTATCAAACACGGTTTCTTTGCAGCGATATCCCTGAATAATTGCGAGATCACACCCTGTGGAAAGCAATAGGCGATGACTTTGTTATTCAATATCAGTTCACTTATCAATGGAGCCTTTCCGGAGTGAGTGAATATCAATTTCTTAATGAGATGCTCGATACCCAGAAGGTCGAATCCAACCTCTTTACCCCCGGATTGGCCAGCGGGTTGAACGATTGTCAGATCTCTCGGTTTGCCCGTTTTGAGAAATCTGTTCCTCAAGGCGTGAAAGAGCCCAAATGGGAGATTGGTTGTTGTGAAACCGCCAGTTGCAACCGTATCTCCATCTTTTATCCGGCTAACGGCTTCCTCGGCCGTCACTACCTTCATTCACGACCCCGAATCTTTTTTCTAAACGTATTCCCCAGCACTTATGTTTATCAATTGTCCCGTTATGTAACTCCCTTCAGTTACAAGGAAAGCAACTAGCTTCGCGACTTCCTCCGGTTCTCCTCTCCTCCCCAGCGGAATTTGCGATACCCTTTCCCGAAGCATGCCCGGGGGCATGGCATCGGTCATCCTAGTCTTGATGCAACCCGGCGCTATGGCGTTGCAGAGTATGTTGTACTGCGCATACTCCATCGCCACGGTCTTTGTAAATGAGACCACACCTCCCTTCGCCGCCGCATAGTTAGCCTGTCCCATTGTCCCATCGAGGGCGCTCATGGAGCTTACATTCACTATCCTTCCCCCGCCCTGTTGCATCATGTGAGGCAGCACCGCCTTCGTACAGTTATAAGTCCCGGTCAAGTCTACATCGATGACCTTTTGCCATTGTTCGGGGGTCATGTTGATGAGAAGTCTGTCGATATTTATGCCGGCGTTATTTACCAAAACATCCATCCTGCCAAACTTTCCCACGGCATCCTTCACCATTTTTTCGACTTCTTCGTATTTTGAGATATCAGCCTTGATGAAAATCGCTTCTCTACCGCCTTTTTTGATTTCATTTATAGCTTCCGCTCCCTCATCCGGCAGCTCCAGGTCATTGATCACGATGTTGAAGCCTTTTCTAGCCAACTCTAGGGCTATCGCTTTGCCTATGCCTCTAGTAGCTCCGGTGATTAACGCGACTTTGCTGACCTCCTTTTTCTCCTTTATCTCAGGAACGAAGAAGTTGAATTCCCCAAAGTCTGTTACCCTCTTCTCGATCCTCCCCCCCATCCCTACCTTCAAAATGTTGTAGTGCTCATCCTCTATCCTGACCAACTGACGTTTTCCTTTCTCGTCTTCAACGATTCCGGATTTCGTGGACTTTTTATAAGGAGGCGTTGGGACGGTCACATCCGTATAACTGATCAATTTTACCTTCATCTTTACCTCTCCAATATCGAAACTATCGCAACGGAACCGCTCCCGCCGTGTCCTTCGATTATGGCGGTTTTTAGATCCGGGACCTGTCTCTCACCGGCTTCCCCTCGGAGTTGCAAGAACATTTCCACCATGGTTCCCACGTGTGTCGCACCCACGGGATGTCCTTTGGCTTTGAGCCCGCCACTCACATTCACGGGGAGAGACCCGTCGAACATGACCACG
>JAUWYN010000025.1 GCA_030615805.1 Hadesarchaea archaeon
GCCCTCGTGAGTTTTGCTGTAGTGTATTGGGGAGTAAAGAAATTGAAGGGCGATTAGGATGGCTTTCTACTGGACAAGTGATGGCAAGTTGGCTGAGACACAATTAATTGCGGAAAAATGAGGCCGAGCCGAAAGTTGAAACCACGAAAGAGGAAGAAACGCGGGGATATTGAGCGGCTTTGCACAATAGGTGAGGTGGATGGTAACAGAAGTAACGGTTTTCGTCGTTAGTGCCCTCGTGAGTTTTGCTGTAGTGTATTGGGGAGTAAAGAAATTGAAGGGCGATTAGGGTGGCTTTCTACTGGACAAGTGATGGCAAGTTGGCTGAGACACAATTAATTGCAGAAAAATGAGGCCGAGCCGAAAGTTGAACCCGCGAAAGAGGAAGAAACGCGGGGAGATTGAAGTAAACTTTTATATTGTCTCAAAATGACTTCTCGATGTTAGGAGACAAACCATGAGATGGAAACACGAAGATTGGGAAGGTGAAACGCCGCCCGGATTGGCCTCAAGGGTTGCGGTTTCTATTGTGGTGGGCGTTGGCTGGCTGATTTTCCTCATATTGTTTTTGGCATTTTACGCGGAAGGCTTTGGCGTTTACAAGAATTTAGCGATCATACTCGCATCGATTCTCGTTGTTGGTGTGATACTCGGTCCAATGTGGGCTTACTGGGGAATTAAAACTGGCCGCGCTTGGAAGAAGAAAATGAGAAAGAAAAGGACAAAGAAGAAATAATCCCCTCAACTTTTACTTGCACCTCACTCATACTCACCTGAACCGCTTGAACAACGCCTCCCGCTCCTTTCGAAGCAGGAGTTCTAGGAACTTGTTGGACAGCTTCTGTTCTTTGGTTAGGATTTCTCTCGCTGCTGCTGGCGTGACCCCCCGACCTACGAGCGCGAGCGCTGCAAGCTTTCCGTATTGACCGATGAGCTTCGCGCTCCCCTGCAGCTCCCGCCAAGTCGGACTTTTCCTCCCCCGCTCCAGGAGCTCGATCGCCCGCTGGACCTCCTCGGCCGGTTCCTCGACCATCCCCAGCATCGCCGACCCAC
This sequence comes from Hadesarchaea archaeon, assembly GCA_030615805.1. Lineage (GTDB taxonomy): Archaea > Hadarchaeota > Hadarchaeia > Hadarchaeales > Hadarchaeaceae > DG-33. Next base: position 1,054 of record JAUWYN010000025.1, read on the forward strand.
AGCGCGGACACTTCGGCTCCTCATCGAGCTCGTGAAGCTGGAGCTCCTCCACGTAGCGCTTGCACTGGGTGCACGCGAAGGTGCGGGCCTCGCTCAGCAACCGCGCCTTGGCCGAGGCTACCGCGAGCAACTTGAGCCGCTCGGGCATCACGGGCTCAAGGGCGAGGTAGCGCTGGCGCCACGCAAGGCTCGACACGGGCGTGGATTCGGCCCGCTCCCCCAACGAGATGAGTTCGATTTCACCCTTCCGGATGCGCTCGAGCACCTCGAGCGTACGCTTCAAATCGAGGTCCTTGTGCACGACCTCCTTGAATGTTTCCTCGAATGCCGGGGTGCCCTTGAGTGCGCGCATGAGCTTGTCCAGGACAGCGCTTGTGAGCTCGGCTCCTCGCTCGAGCACCCCCATCCGCCGGGCCACCTGCGCCAGCCGCCACCTGAAGAACCGGCTCTCCTCGATGATCTTCCGGAGGTCCCGCTGGAGGTCCGCGCTCAACCCGCCGCGCAGGATCTCGACCACGCCCTCCGGTTCAAGCGTTTCAGAGCGGAGCAGGATCCGGTATGGGTCTACGGAGGTTGCGGTCGTTTCCCCGAGCTCGGTCGATGCCTTGTAGGCGAGCAGTCGGGCGAGCGTTCGGTTGACGAGCGTCCCGAAGCAGGCATTTACCACGCAGATTTCCTCTATCTTTTCCACCGTGAGGCGCCGGTCCGTGGGTAGGGGTAGGGCGGCCTCGACCTGCTGGTGGGCGTCGGCGAGCGCGAGCCGCATCGTCCCCTCGTCCGCCCCGTAGCGCTTAGCGAGCTCCGCGGCCGCCTCCTCGAACTTTTTGCCCGCGCGCACGAGCTCCTCGAGCTGCGCCCGGAGCTTCCCCACCTCCTGGGCCACCGAGTGGGGCACTGGAATTTGCTCGCCTATCCAGGTCGGGATCGTCCCGAGTGGGTCCTCGTCGGGCTTCACGTAGACCTTGTCGCGGAACACCTGCAGGATGCGCCAGAGCTCCCCCCCGATCACGAACTTCACCCCGGGCTCGCCGTACTCCGCGACGAAAGACTCATCAAGAACCCCGACCGGTTGCCCGCGCTCATCATCGACCACCAAGTACTGCCGGAGCTCGGGGATCATCGAGAGGTTCGAAAAATAGTAGTTGAAGACACGCTCCGTCGCTCGGGGGCGGGCAAAATCCTTCCCGTCCTCTGAAACCCACGTCAGCCGTCGCTCCAAACTCTGCGCGAACCCGAGCACCTTGAGCAGGTCCTCCCGCTCGAGATTTCTGAATGGATAAGCGCGTCGGAAGAGCTCGTACGCCTCATCGACGCTCCCCCTGCGTTGAACCACCGTGATCGAGACGAGCGCGTGGAGGAGCACGTCGAGCGGCTTCTCGGGGACCACCACCGGCTCGAGCTCTCGCTGGTGGGAGCGGGCGGCTATCACGATCGACTCGAGTGCATCGTCGGGGTCCTGAACCATTATTACCCCCTTGGCCACCTCACCCACCCGATGGCCGCTGCGACCCGCGCGCTGGAGCAGACGGGTCACCTGGCGGGGAGAATTGTACTGGATGACGAGGTCGATGCGCCCTATGTCGATTCCGAGCTCCATTGATGAGGTGCAAACGATCGATTTGAGTTCGCCCCCCTTGAGCCCCCGCTCGGCTCGGAGCCTAGTAAACGCCGACAGCGACCCGTGGTGAACGCTCAGCGGGAATCGAAGGTCCCAGAGGCGAAAGCGGCTCGCCAAGATTTCAGCTGTCGAGCGGGTGTTCGTGAAAACTAGCGTGGAACCGTGCCCCTCGATGAGCTTCCGCATCGCGCGCAAGCGGGCGGCGACAGGAGGGTAGGTGTAGAGCTCCGAAGCGAGCCGTTCGTCGCGCTTGGTTGCCACGGGGTATGCAACATCGAGCTTGAGCTCCCGCGCCACGCTGACATCGATGACCTCGCAGGGTCTGCCCACGCCCACAAGGAATCGGGCAACCTCCTGCGGGGAGCCAATTGTAGCGGACAACCCGATGAGCTGGAATTCCCCCCCGCGGAGCTTGCGCAGGCGCTCGAGCGTGAGGGAGAGCTGGGCCCCGCGCTTGTTGTCCGCGAGCTCGTGGACTTCATCAATTATTACCCACCGCACTGCCCGCAAGTGCTGGCTGAGCCTCCGCCCCATCAGAAAAATTTGTAGCGTCTCGGGTGTCGTGATCAGCACATCGGGTGAGACCAGGGCCTGCGCCCGGCGCTCGCGTGCCTCGGTGTCCCCGTGGCGGACCGATATTCGGAGGTCGAGGGCGCGGCACCACCACTCAAGGCGCTCGAGCATGTCCCGGTTGAGTGCCCGGAGGGGGGTGATGTAGACGAGCTTGATCCCCCGCTCGCGTGTGGGGGAGAGCAGGAGCTGGTGGAGCACGGGGAGGAAGGCCGCCTCAGTTTTTCCAGTCCCAGCTGGGGCGATAAGGAGCACATTTTTGCCCTCGAGGATTTTCGGGATCGACTCGGTCTGCGGCAGGGTGGGCTCGGTGAAGCCCCGCTCAGCCAGCAGCTTTCGAATCGGCCTAGCCAGCGCATCGAACACGTTGGTTTTTCCAGGCATCTCAACCAAACAAATTATGCTCGAGCGTGCTTATTTCTGGATAGGGTTAGAGGTAGGCTATGTCCAAGCCCAGCTCGCGCCGCATCTTTTTTATCCTCTGCCTGAGCTCCGCGTCGACCTCGCGCTCGCGGCTCGAGAAGTGCTCCTTCAGGCGCTTGGTCGTCTCCTGGTAACGTCCTAGCCCTGCCGCGACGATCGCCCGGTCCTTTAACTTGGGGTGGGGGGAGATCAGCCCGAATGGCATAGGCACCCCTTGTTCCATGAGCTCTCGGATCTCGTCGTCGACCTTTCGAGCGGCAATTTGAGCACCCACGCCAACCAACTCATAAGGTGATTTCAAATCTCCTTTGATTTGCCAAACCCCCAGCTCCGGGGCGTAGAAGAAGAGGTCGCTGAAGCCGTACTCGTCGCTCCCCGCCAGCACGCGCCACTTCCGGCGGAGCTTGGGGTAGCGCTTGTAGCGCTTGCGCATCTCCTCCATCACTTCAGCGAGCGATCGAACCGCCATCGTTACCGCCCGTATCGAACCTCGAAGCCCGAGAACTCCCCGTGGGGTTGCTCCCATTTGGTCTCGACGTCGGTGACCCGTGCCCCCGAGGGCCCCCGGCGGCAGAATTCTAGCATGCGCTCCACCGCCTCTTTTTCCCCCTCGAAAACCGCCTCGACCCGGTCATCTGGCGTGTTCCTGACCCAGCCCTGCAGGCCCAGCCGCTGCGCTAGCTCGCGGGTGTGGTACCTGAAAAACACCCCCTGAACATATCCGCTGATTCGCACGTGGGCTCGGGCCTTCATCGGTAGAAATTTTGGCTTAGGAAGGATAATTAATTTTGGTTTGATGAAGGTCTACACGAGGATCTCGCTTACTTTGACACGTAGGGGTTCGAGCTTATGTAAAACCTCAGCTTCCGCTCTAGGTCAGCACTCACCCCGATGCGGTGGGAACTCGCGACCTCGAAGCGCTCCACCTCACCCCCCACAATGACGAGCTCACTCCGTGCGTCGGTCAAATCGAGTCCATGATGCTCGCGCGTTATCCCCATCGCTCGAGTTAACTTTCCTGGCCCGGAGGTGAGTTCTCGTTCGTTCGAGACCCTTCTTCGCCTGTGCATGAGCTTCACGCCACTTGCCGGCTCAAGCGCTCGAATCAGCACCGCCCCGGGAACCCCTTCGCGCTCGGTCGTCACGTTGAACAACCAATTCGCGTGAACCATATACACGAACGCTAGGCCCCCGCGCCACCACATGATCTCGTTGAGCCGTGTGCGCCTGCGCGAGGCTCGGGAAGCCGGGTCCCCCTTGCCGTAGTACGCTTCGACCTCGACGATCCTGCCGCTCGTTAGGCCTTCGCTCGCGCGGTGAACGAGCACATTGCAGAGCAGCTCCCTAGCGACCGTGGCGGTGTCGCGCTCGTAAAACGATTGAGGAAGAACCCCCATGTTATTACCTCAGCATCGCGGCGTACTCGCCTTCGAGAATGCCCAAGCTTCGTGCCACTGGGTAGCATTTAGCCATCAGGAGATAGAAAACCCTCCCGCGCTCCGGTAGCTCCGAGAGCGTTTCATAGTGGCCCATCCCCTTTGCGACTATCAAATCGGCCCGGTCGAACTTGGCCCTGAATTTCGGGGAGCATTTGCACAAATTTATTCCAACGGTTGCCGCACCCGTTGTGATCACTCTACCAACCTCTGTTTGAATTCCTGACCGCCCCAAGTCCTCTAAGGTAATGTCGTTTTGGATTGGGGCACCTTTAACCACATAGAACACGTCGGCGAAATCTCGCAGCTTTTCTAACAACGGGAGATCGAAGTAACACTCCCCAGCGTTATCTGCGAGGTAGAGGATGTACCCAGCGTGCTTAAGCCGTTCCTTAAGCTTGTCGATATCATCGATCGCGAACTTCGGCCTCCGTTGCGCGTCCCTCCGCACTTCTTCGAAGTCGCGGAAGAAGTCAAACGTGTTACCTATTACGGCATATTCGATACGTGAGCGGAGATCATCGCCGTAACTTTGCCTCACCCGCTCGCTCAATTCTTTTGCAATTTCCATCTCGCGCTTTTTCACTTCCTGGTAGGGATCGACCGACTTTGTTAGTTCTTTTATCTTCGCGTGCATTTCATCTGAGATGGAGGTTGGAACGACATCAGTGGAGAAATTTCGCTCGAGGATTTTCAGGGCCTCACCTAACACTACCGTCCTCAGCTCCGGGTCGGTGGTTGCCAGCTCAACCGCTTGAGTGGCTAAACGCTTGAGGCAGGGGAAACATCGTGTGTCGGCTTTCATGCTTGTCCCCAATATGAGTGTGACTCTCTATCCAAATGACATTATAACAACGATTAAAAAGTCGTCTGCCCTAGCTAGGGTGGAGGTTGAAATATTGAAGCTTGACCCGAGAGTTCGCGAAAAGTACCCCGACTTCATCGCTGGTTACGTCCTCGTGAGCGGCGTGACCATCGAGCCGACCGTCGAGGAGCTGGTTAAGCGAAAGCGAGAGGTGTTCAGCGACCTCAAGGCGCGCTATGGGGCCCTGAACGTGCTTGACCTAGCCGAGGTGAAGGCATACCGCGCTTTCTTCAAGGCGATGGGCGCGGACCCCTCGAGCTATCGCCCAGCATCAGAATATCTGCTTCGCCGAGCGCTCGACGATCGATTCCCCACCATCAACAATTTGGTTGACGTCTGCCTGCTCGCGACGGTCGAGCACTGGGTGGCAGCAGGGGTCTACGATGTCGAGAAGGTCAAGGGGGATGCCCTGACCACGATGGCGGTTGAGACCGAGCCCTTTGAGCTAATCGACGGGCGGAAGCTCAGCCCGAAGCCCGACGAGATCGTGCTGCGCGACGACCAGAAGCTGTTGGCCTCTTACACGCTCGGAGACGCAAAGGTGGCGATGGTAACCCAGAAGACCTCGAACGCCCTGATCATGCTCTGGAATGCCCCGGGAATCGGACGCGAGCGGGTGGAGGCGGCGGTCAACGCGCTTGCCACCTACACCCGAAAATACTGCGGCGGGCATGTGGAGCGAAGCGAAATCCTCTAGGTTGACGAGATACACCCGCTGACTTGGCTCAGCATTGCCCTGATCTTCGTGGGTGCTGCCCCCCATCTTGGGCAAGTACATCGACCTCTCACAGGTCCCTCCCAGCTTCTTAATGAGGTAGAGCGAGCGCGTCAAATTTAATGCCAAAAACCATCGTGATAAGGGGGGATGACATGGTCTCGACACGGCTTGCGCTTCGCCAGCGGCGGGCTGAGCAGCAAGCGCTCCTTCTGAGCTCTAGAGATGGCTGGGCGCTTGGGGAGGAATCCTTCATCCATTTTACAAATCCAGCCTTCACCCTCTCCTTTCAAAAGGGCATTGCGACCTTAGAATCACGCGCACGCAAGCTGAGGATGAAGGGGAATCCGCTCACCCTCTTGGAAAATTTCCTTAACCAGGGCTACCTCGCGGTCGGGTACCTCGGCTACGAATTTTTCAGATTCATCGAACAAGATTTCACACCAGACCCGCGCAAGGATGGAATCAAACTCCCAGATGCTTGCTTCCTGTTTTTCGAGGGCAACCCCGCACGAGGGAAAATCGATGAGTTGCGGGATGAGCTAGAAGAGGCGATCGACCCGGTTGGAAACCCCGACCCGCACTCAAACATGACGAAAACAAGCTTCATGCGCATGGTGGACCGGGCGCGCTCGTACATCGCGGGGGGCGACATCTACCAAGTGAACCTCTCGCAGCGCTTCGAGATCCCCTTTGAAATCCCGCCAGTTTACTTCCTCGCCAAACTTTACGAGGCGCAACCCGTGCCTTTCGCCTGCTGCCTCGACTTCGGGAAATTCCAGCTCCTCAGCGGTTCCATGGAGCTCTTCCTGCGAAAGGTTGGGCGGCGGCTGGTGACGAGGCCGATCAAGGGCACGCGCGCGCGGGGGCGGGACGAGCGGGAGGATGAAGCCCTACGGGATGAGCTGCTGGCGAGCGAGAAGGAGCGGGCGGAAAATCTCATGATAGTCGATCTCATGCGGAATGACCTCGGGCGGGTCTGCGAGTACGGCAGCGTGCGGGTGAACCGGCTCTTCGAGGTCGAGCCGTACACCACGCTCTACCAGATGGTGTCGGAGGTCGAGGGTACCCTGCGCGAGGAGGTCACGATGGGTGAAATCATTCGCGCCACTTTCCCACCAGGGTCAGTCACCGGGGCGCCGAAGCGGCGGGCGATGGAAATCATCGACGAACTCGAACCACATCTGCGGGGCCCATACTGCGGCGCAATCGGCATTTTCGAGCCCAGTGGCGATTTCACGCTGAGCGTCGCGATCCGGGTGCTCGTCGCCTCGCAAGGAAAAGGTACCTTTTGGGTGGGTGGCGGGATTATGTGGGACTCGGCGCCCGAGCGGGAGTACGAGGAGACATTGATAAAAGCTGACGCTACGGTAAAGGCATTGCGCGGGGGGGTGGGATGAAGGAATTTTTGTTCTTAAACGGGAAGCCTCTCGAGCAAAAACTCCCGCTGCGCTCGCTGTTCTTCGGCGAGGGACTTTTCGAGACCTTTAGATGGCATGACTCGCCCCCTGTTTTCCTAGAAAAGCACATCGCGCGGATGAAGCGGGGCTCCGAACTCCTTAACATACCCTTCCCCGATGGACAAAATATCAAAAATACTGTGGAAGATGCGGTAAACAAATCCGACGTGAAGGATGCCTACGTAAAACTCTGCCTTCTCTCCTCTGGCTCCCTGAAATTCCACGAGAGGGCGGACGAGAGTCAGGTGTTAGTTGTGGTCAGGGGGTATGAGCCGCCGAAGGAATACATGAGGGCCCATGTCGCCCCGTTCAAGCGGGCTTCATCCTCGCCCCTGCCCCGCGTCAAGTCGCTGAACTACCTTGAGAACGTGCTCGCCCGGAGGGAGGCCGAGCGCATGGGCTATGATGAGGCGCTGTTCCTCAACGAGCGCGGAGAGGTGACCGAGGGGAGCTCGACGAATGTCTTTTGGGTGAGGGGAGGTGTTCTCCACACCCCAGCTCCGGAGTGCGGGCTCTTGCCGGGCATCACTCGCGAGGCGCTCATCTCGCTTGCCCCTAAGCTGGGCCTCGAGGTAAAAGAAGGAAAATTCAACCTAGATGAAGTCCTCGCCTCCCAGGGCGCGTTTTTCACCAACTCCTTAATCGGGATAACCGCGATCACAGAGATAGACAAAGCAAAGATAATCGTGGACGGGAAGCTCTTCAGCAAGCTTAGGCGCTCTCTCTTCCAGAAACTTGGATGGATTTCTTAACTTTTCTCCTTCAGCTTCAAAATTGCCTCCGCGATGTCGCCACCTGTTTCTTTGAGCACCTGTGCCGCGGCCTCTCGTTCGACCCCCGCCTGCCCCATCACCAGCTTGAGGTCATCCTCACTCGGCTCGAACTCCGGCTTCCGCTCGAACTCCTGCCCGCTCACCTGATAGCTCCGCTGTCCTGCCATCTCTGTGCGCGTCACCTGCGCGTTCGGAATCACGATTTCCCGATCAGCGAGCTTAATCACGACCTCTCGCACGCCATCGAGCTCCTCCATCTTAACTCCCATCTGCCGCATCGCTCGCTCCATCTGGCGCCGATCTATCCGCTTGGGAAACATTCACTCGCCCCCGAAACCCCGCCTGACAACTACCGCTTTTCCGATTTTAAACGCTATCATTTCCTCACCCGTCAATAAGGCTTTGCCGCTCGCTAACAGGCGGTCGCGCGAGTCCACGACGAGGACCTCCTCGGCTGATCTTATCTCCGGGTCCACCGCCACGACGTGCTTCGCGAACACAGTCTTCCCTTGAGCCACGAAGGGAGTTGCCTCATCACTCACCACGACCCGAAGCCGGGGTGGCTTTAGCGCTCGGTGTACGAGTTCGGCCCCCTTTCGGTTGAGCACGATGAAGCCATCAGAAGCGCGGATCGAGCACAATGGTTCCCCTCCGGACCAAACCTGACGAATTCGCCCCCTGCTCTTCAGCACTTGAATATCGTCGGGGAAGAGCGCGCGCCCAACCCCACGATCAAATAAGTAGTCTGCCGTTGCACGTAATTTGAATAATTCCTTCATCGTCGGTTCCTGCAAACCATCGCCGTGCAAACTTGACTACAGCAAGTGAAAAAGTTTTGGGCGGCGGTGTCCTAAATGCGACAGTTCAGAGATTAGTAATGCCCAATTGAAGTGTCTCAAATAGGACACCCCGATTTTTCTAGTGTCCTAAATAGGACATCACAATGGAATTTCCCAAATGAAAGCACGTCCTAAATAAGACGGATTGTCTCAAATATGACATCGAAACTTTAAAGCGCAGATTTTCCACATCCACTTTTTCCGACTCTCACATCAATAACCACGTGGTCGACGCCCGGGGCATAACGCTTCACCACGCGCTTCCCTAAAATCTCGACCCCTCGCCCAGCTGCCACCTCCAAAATTCGTTTGATCGGACGCTCGAATCGCAACCCCGATGGGACGCTCTCGTGGTAGTGAATGATGCCTCCGCTGGGTTTGAGCACCTCAAGTGCTAGCGGTAGGTACCGGTGCGTCACGTGTAGGATGCCAAGCACCACCCGATCCGCGACACCTCGAGGAGCGACCGCCGAGCAATCACCCAGCAATGGTTTCACGAGGTGCCCGACCCGGTTCAGCCGGATGTTCTCGCACAGGTAACCATAAGCGACGGGGTTCAGTTCGATCGCATAAACCCGGCTCGGCCTCGCGTGTCTCGCGATGGGGATGCTGAACTGCCCGATGCCTGCAAACAAATCGATGATGACCTCGACGGGCTCCACGAGCTTCAGCAGTCTCGCGCGCTCGTAAAGATTTCCTGGCGAGAACATCACCCGCGCGACATCAAGCTTGAACCGACAGCCCCCCTCGCGGTGAATGGTTTCCGTCGACGGGTCGCCTGCGATGACCCTCAGCCTCGGCTTGCGGTGCCTCCCCGCGATAGCACCCTCTCTGAGCGCGACCGTGCGGACATCTTTAAGTTCGAGCAACGCTCGCGCGATGTCAGGTACCCTGTGCATCAGCTCGGGCGGCAGGGAGACAATCACGACATGACCCACTCGATCAAAACCCGCGGGTAAAAGCTCAAGTTCTTCACTCGTCAATCGATTCCCGAGGGCTGCACGCAGATATCCCATGTGGGGCACTTTCAACGCTTGGCTCGTTTTCGTTTGGCCCTTGGCTTGACCACGCCGATCACTTCCAAAAACCTCCGTCCAACCTTGCGGTCGATCTCTGCCTTGATGGCCCTTTTTTTCATCCTACCGAAAGCCTTGAGCGGAATCGTCGCTCCCGCCATCCGCGCGTGCCCGCCCGCTGTACCGATTGGGATGAATGCTTCCTTGAGCGCTTGCCCCAAGTGCAGCGCCACATCGTTCGTCCGAGCTGAGGCGTAGACAGCATCACCGCAAATTCCGTAGACGAACGCGGTCATCACCCCCTCGCGCTTCAGCAGGAAGTCCGCTGTCAGAGCGATTAGGTCGCGGTCCTTGACCTCGCCCACGTTGGTTGTTAGGTACCCCCCCTTGAGCTTGCTCCCCTTGATGGCCCGCGCGAGCACATCGAGGGCCTCGGGGGAAACCGCGGGGGACTGGAGCTTACCGAGCAGATCGACATCGACCAGCTTCATGAGGTGTTCAAATGCGTCGAAGTCTGTGGGAGTTGCCCCCCGCGTGAAGTTCATAGTGTCGGTCAGGATTCCAATCACCAGCGCGGCTGCAGTTGCCCTATCGACCTCGACCGCGGCGTACCTGAGGTAATTCGTAAGGAGTGTTGATGTGGACCCAACGATCGTGATGTCCTGGTATCTCGCCCCGACCTCGCTCGCTGGCACGGGGTGATGGTCGATCACGATTGTGGGGATAATGTTCTTGGGGAGTGCGCAGTTCGCGTGGGTAGCGACATCGACGAGCGCGAAAGCCGTATATTCGCTGAGCTTGACTTCCTCTGCCCGCAGGAGGTCCAGCTCGAGCAAGTTCACGAGGGCTCGGTTTTGCGGATAGCCGATGCTGCCGTCGTAGATGATGTCGGCGTCAATCCCGAACGCCTTCGCATAACGCTTCAGCGCCACACCGCTTGCGATCCCGTCTGGGTCGGGGTTTGTCTGGAGCACGATCGCCATTCGCTCCCTCCTGAGCTCCCGGAGCAGAGCACGTAGGCGCTTCTCCTTAGCCATCCCCTTCAGCTCTTCAAACCTACTGAGGGCGAAGTTCGCCAGAATCTGGGATGAGGGCAAAGCATCGCTGGCGCCGAGTCGCTTCGCCTCCACCATCTCTGCCTCGTCCAGAACTCGAGTAACCACCACGGGGTCTATCTTC
>JAUWYN010000033.1 GCA_030615805.1 Hadesarchaea archaeon
CGATTCGAAGGAGGAGCTTCGGCTCTCCCATCCGTTGAGATTCTCCGGCAGCTAAAATCACAGCCCCAACCATGCGAACCCACCGTGCCCGAGCTCGGCAATCTCCTCTCGGGTTATTTTTTCTTTCACGAGAATTCTTGGAAGGATTCGATCGAAACTCGTTCGTTTATCAGGAAGCACGCATGCCGGAAGCCCGAGAATAGGAATTCCATCTAGGTAGGCCAGCATGATCATTGCACCCGGAAAAATCGGGGCACCACGGAAAACAACATCTGCTCCCGTTTTTTTTATCGCTGCGGGCGTCAAGTCTCCAGAGTCCACCGCCATACCACCTGCGACCAAGATGAGTTCATAACCCTTTTCCTTGAACACGAGAATTTTTTCCTTGATTTTTTCCTCGTCGTCGGGTAATAAGACCGCTCCTGTAATTTCTAAACCGTAGTCTTTGAGCTTCTGCTTCAAAACGGGTACAAAAGCATCCTCCACTCTCCCTTCATATACCTCAGTCCCCGTTACTATGACCCCGATTTTATTGATCTTCGGAAGAACCACCTCAAGGACGGGTTTGTTGCGCTCCAAGATTTCCTCCACTTCTTTCATCCGACTTTCATCTACGGTTAGGGGAACTATCTTGGCGGCGCCCACCACCACTCCCTTTTCCACGCCCGTGTTATTCACGCGGGTGACGAAGATGAAATCATCGATGAGGTTGACCTGCTTGATGATATCAACTTTGACTTTCAAAAGCCCGGGCTTTTCAGCTGTCAGGTTTATGCTTCCCTTGTCCGGTCCCTTGTAGGAAAGGTTCTCTCCCATCGCAGCGCGAGCCATCCTTATCGCCGCTTCATCTTCATGAATTCCCTCTTCTTCCCCTCCGATGTAGACGAAGTAGTTCCCGGCATCTTTCAGTTGCTCCACTTCCTCCGCCCGGACCACATGCCCCCGTTTAAACAGGACGATTTTTACTCCGGGTCCGTATCGAACGACATCGTGGGCGAGAAGCTCTCCGATGGCATCTTCTACTTTCACTTTTTTCACGAAATCCCAAGTGTCAGTGCGGGGGAAACTTTTTAATTCTTTGTAACGACAACGAACGGGAGTTGGGGATGAAAAAATATTCGTACGTTGGTAAGGGTGTTCCCCGCATCGACGCTTTTGAAAAAGTGACGGGCACAGCCCAATACACAGCCGACCTAAGGCTTCCCGGAATGCTCTACACCAAGCTGCTGAAAAGTCCCCACGCCCACGCCCGAATCATCCGCATAGACACGAGTGAGGCCGAGAAGCTCCTCGGCGTGCGCGCGATTTTGACTGGAAAAGAGGTGCCCTACAAATTCGGAATCTACATGCAGGACAAGGAGACGCTTGCGCAGAAAAAAGTTCACCACGTTGGCGAGCCTGTGGTCGCGGTAGCAGCCGATACCGAGGAGATCGCGGAGCAGGCGGTCGAGCTCATAAAGGTTGAATACGAGGAGCTGCCCGCCGTCTTCGACCAGCGTGATGCCATGAAAGAGGGTGCGCCGCTGGTGCACGAACGCCTTCATGAGTACAAGCATGCTCCCTTCATCTTCCCGAAACCCCACACGAATATCGCCAACCACTTCAAGCTCCGCAAAGGCGATGTGGAGCGAGGTTTCAAGGAGGCCGATGTGATTGTGGAGAACGAGTTTTACCAGCCCCAAGTTCAGAACGTGCAGATGGAGACCCACACCTCCATCGGGCAGTGGCTCCCGAACGGACAGATAAACATCTGGACGAGTGCCCAATCGCCTTTCGCCGTTCGACACCTCCTGAGCGTGGGGTTGGGCGTCCCCATCCACAAGATCAACGTCGTGGTCCCATACCTCGGCGGGGGGTTCGGGGGGAAGGCGGGGCTCCACTGGGAACCTTTGGTAGTCCTCCTCTCGAGGAAGGCTGGCGGAAGGCCGGTGAGGCTAGTGATGACTCGCGAGGAGCAATTCAACACGACCGCCGTCCGCCAAGGATTCTACGCGCGTGTCAAGACCGGGGTCAAGCGAGATGGGAAGATAGTCGCTGAGGAGCTCTTGTTTTTGTGGGATGCCGGAGCTTACGCGGACTACGGCGTTAACATCACGCGGGCAGCTGGCTATTCGTGCACGGGTCCCTACGAGATCCCAAATGTGAAGTGTGATAGCATTACTGTTTACACCAACCATCCCTATGGCACCGCTTACCGGGGGTTCGGCCACCCGGAGTTTCACTTCGCGACCGAGCGGCAGATGGATCTCGTGGCCCGGGCGATTGGGATGGACCCCGTCGAGTTCCGCCTGAAGAACGCTGCGTTACCCGGGCGCATCACCGCCACCGGAGAGAAGCTCCGCGAGGACGCCGGGCGGGTGGACGAGTGCATCAAAGTTGTTGTCGAGGCGATAGGCTGGGGGAAGAAGGAGCCGAAGCAGGTCGGCGGAAAACTCCGGGGGAAGGGAATAGCCGCACTTTGGAAGGCCCCTGCGATGCCCTCCTACACCTCATCCTCCGCGATTCTGAAGCTCAACGAGGACGGGACCGTCACCCTTTCAATCGGCTCTATCGAGATGGGCCAAGGAACCCCGACCGCTTTAGCCCAGATGGTGGCGGAGGAACTGCAGATGCCGATCGAGAAGGTCAAGGTCGTCACCAAGCGGGAGACCGATTTTAGCCCATACACTTGGCAGACCGTCGCGAGCCGCGGCCTCTTCATGGAGGGGAACGCCACGCTCGACGCCGTCCGAAAGCTCAAGGAGCAGGTCAGGGAGACGGCAGCGGAGTTGTTTGGGGTCCCAAAGGAGGAGCTCGTGGTGGCGGAAGAGAAGGTCTTCGTGCCGGGGAAGCCAGATAAGAGCATGCCCTTGGCGAAGCTCGCGACAGCTGGCATCTTTCCCGACGGTAGGGGCATAGGAGGCCCGGTGCTCGGCTACGGAATGTACACTGCCGAAGGACTCACGAACTTAGACCCGGAGACCGGCCAAGGGCTCCCCGCGCTCATGTGGACCTTCGGGGCTCAGGGGGCAGAGGTGGAGGTAGACTCCGAAACGGGCGAGGTGCGGGTGCTCAAGATGGTCTCAGCGTTCGACATCGGGAAGAGCATTAACCCCGTCCTCCTGAAGGGTCAGGTCTACGGCGGCATCGTTCAGGGCATCGGGAGCGCGCTCATGGAGGAGTTCATCTTCAACGAAAAAGGAGCGCTGCTGAACAACAACCTCACCGATTACAAAATTTGCAGGGCACAGGACATCCCCGACGAGTTCGTGTTCATCCCCATCGAGAACCCCCAGCGCAACGCTCCTTACGGCGTGAGGGGCGTCGGTGAACATGTGAGGATATCTGTCGAGCCAGCGATAGCGAACGCGATCTACGATGCGACGGGTGTGGACCTCTTCGAGATCCCGATGAACCGGGAGAGGGTTTGGCGAGCGCTCAAACAAAGAGGTGAGAAAGTTGCCTCTGCCTAAATTCGATTACCTCAGGCCCCAGACGACGGAGGAGCTCGCCGCCACGCTTGCCGAGCACGGGGCGGATGCAAAGCTGTTTGCTGGAGGCACCGACCTCATCGTGGTGATGAGGGACAAGCTCGTCCGACCGAAGTACGTGATCGACATCAAGGGAATCGAGGAGCTGCGTGAGCTCTCATGGGACGAAAGGCGGGGGCTGACGATTGGTGCTGCTGTGACGCTGAGCGAGTTGATAGCCTCGGAGGTCGTCAGGGAACGCTTCGGCGCACTCTGGAAGGCGGCGGGCACACTTGCCGACCCGACGATAAGAAACCGCGCGACGCTTGTCGGGAACATCTGCAACGCATCGCCGGCAGCCGACACCGCCCCCGCGTTGCTCGTGCTCTGGGCCGAGGTGGAAATTGTAAGCGCGAATGGTAAAAGGGTAATCCCCATCCGGGAGTTCTTCAAAGGCGTCAAGCGGACAGCGCTCGAGCAGGGGGAGTTCGTCAGGGCGGTGCGGGTGCCGAACCCGCCCGAAGGGGCCAAGGAGGACTACCTCAAGTGGGGGCGCACACGAGGCGAAGATCTGGCTGTCGTCGGGGTTGCCGGGCTCGTGGCGAACTCCGGCAAAAAGCTAGTGCGCATCGCCCTGTCATCGGTAGCCCCTACGCCGCTCATCGTGCCCGAGGTGGAGGGGGTTTTCAAGGGAGGCGGTTCAGTGGAGGGACAAATAGATAAAGCCGCCTCGATTGTAGTGGAAAAAATCTCCCCCATCTCAGACGTTCGGGCTGGCAAGGAATACCGCCTGCACATGGCCGGGGTGCTCACCAAACAAATTCTCAAGCGGATATTGGGGGCGAGCTGATGTCGAGGCACGAGATTTCACTCACGGTAAACGGCGAGCGCTACGAGCTAGAGGTCGAGGCGAACCGGACCCTTCTTCAGCTCCTGCGGGAGGACCTCGAGCTCACGGGAACCAAGCAGGCGTGCGAGCGGGGGGACTGCGGGCTTTGCACGGTGTTGCTCGACGGGGTGCCCACCAAATCCTGTTTGGTGCTGGCGGTTGAGGTCGACGGGCGGGAGGTGACGACCGTCGAGGGGCTGTCACGCGGGGAGGAGCTCACCCCGGTTCAGCGGGCTTTCATCGAGCAGGGGGCAGTGCAGTGCGGTTTCTGCACTCCGGCTTTCATCTTGGCTGGAGAGGCCTTGCTGAAGCACAACCCACGCCCGACCGAGGAAGAGGTGAAGGAGGCGGTGGGTGGAATCCTTTGCCGATGCACGGGTTACCGGCAGATCATCGATGCCATCTTGGACGCTTCTAAGAGCGCGAAGAAGTAAAAACTGTTGAAGAAAATTTTGAGAACTCTCTTGGCGAAAGAGGCCAGATGGAAGGCTGATAAGCTGGGATTCAAATTATCAACTGGTGATCCGATGAGAGTAACTACCCTACTCGTCGCTACATCCACGGCAAACGTTTTCATGTAATATTTGGGGATCCTTCAAAATGTTGGACAAAAATAAAAATTCACTTGAAGTGGGCAAGATCAAAGTCGTGACCTTCGACGTTGGCGGAACCTTGGCAAAGGGTGGGTTTAAAAAAAAGCTATACCAGTCAAAGGTGGCCAACTACCTCCAACGGCAAGGCTTCGACGTGACTTCGGACGACTACTGGAGGGCGACGGGTAAAGCCCTCGAAGAGCTAAACCGGAGGAGGGAGGACCAACTCGAGATGGGGTTTGAGGACTTCTGCTCGACGATCCTTCGGAACCTCGACATAACTCCCTCCGAGGAACTCTTGGGGGGTATACGATCGCTTTATTTCAAGTGCTTTCCTCAGATCGAGCGCAGGGGTGTGAGGAAGGTTCTAGTTAGGCTTTCAGGAGCGTACGAGCTCGGGGTAATCTCGAACTCGATGAGCTTGCTCCCGAAGAGATTCTTGGAGGAATCGGAGCTCGCCCGGTATTTCAAGGCGATTGTGATTTCGGGAGAGGTCGGGTACCGGAAACCCCACCCCGAAATCTTCAAGCGTACGTTAGAGAAATTCGAGGCTAACCCCGAAGAAGTCGTTCATGTCGGGAACTCGCTCGAGGAAGATGTGGTTGGGGCGAAGGGAGTCGGGATGTACTCGGTGCTCGTTAGCCCCCAGGCGATTGAGGAAGCCCAAGCGGAGCCCGATCTCGCCGTCCCCTCGATCGGAGAGGTACCCGGGGCCATCAAGAGCCTGGCGTTTCCAAGGCTTCGGGAATTCAAGGAGCTCTTGGGCAATCGATGCGGGTTTTGCTCCGCGCGCGGGGTTAACCTCTACAAAATAGACCCGAAGGGCGGGGAGGATATCGATAACTACGTGCTCCTTTGCTCGAGCTGTCGAAGGGAAACATTGAAGAAGCGAATCCCGCGTCCACGCAAGCACGGGAAGTATCGGGCAATCTACAGGCGGGCATGGCTTGAGCTTCATAAGCCCAAACGGGTGTAGTCTTGATAAGAGTGGTATCTTTTGACGTCGATGGAACCCTAGTCGACCGGAGCTTCGCGGACTTGGTTTGGTTCGAGGAAATCCCCAAATTATACGCGGAGCGCCATGGAGTTTCGTTCGCCAAAGCCCTCGAGCTCCTGAAGCGGGAATACGACGGGGTTGGGCCGGAGAGGCTCGAGTGGTATGACATCAAGTATTGGTTCAACCGATTTTCGTTAGGAAAGGGCTGGACCGAATTGCTCGAGCGTTGTGGCGAAAGGGTTCACCCATACCCAGAGGCCCCACGAGTGCTCGAAGGGCTTTCTAGAGGTTACGAGCTCGTCGTTGCTTCGGGCTCGGCGCGCGAATTCCTCGACGTGAACCTCGCGCGATCGAACCTCCGCCCTTATTTCACCCGAGTTTTCTCCTCCGTTTCGGATTACAGGATGATCAAGAAGAAACCTGAGTTTTTCGAGCGGGTTTGTGAGTCGCTCGGGGTAGCTCCCGCCCAGCTCCTTCACGTTGGGGACGACCCCTTCTTCGATTTTGAAGTGCCTCGCAAGCTCGGGGTGAGGTCGGTTCTGCTCGACAGATCGAGGCGTAGATCGGGGGAATGGGTAATCCACGATTTGAGGGGGGTCGAAAAGCTTCTGGTGTAACCCACGAGACGAGTTCATGGATGAGGAGAAGGAAACGTCGCGATGTTGGTCGAGTGGTTGAGAGCGAATAATCTAACCCAAGACAAAGTTTTCGGAGAGCGCGGTTGGGGCCCTAACCCATCAATTCCATAGGCTGCCCGCAGCAAACCAGTTCTCCGCCGCCGACTTTTGTCACCGTTACC
The DNA here is from genome assembly GCA_030615805.1 of Hadesarchaea archaeon. Classification (GTDB taxonomy): domain Archaea; phylum Hadarchaeota; class Hadarchaeia; order Hadarchaeales; family Hadarchaeaceae; genus DG-33. The sequence continues at coordinate 6,728 of JAUWYN010000033.1, forward strand.
TCATTTCCGCAGACGTTGCAGCGGTATCTCTCGCCGACTTTACTCACGTTGACCATTTTCACACCTCCAGTTTTGTAAGTTGGGCGGCGCTTAAAAGCTATTGGTGGCCCCGCGGCTACGCCTTACTCAAGTAAAGCTTCACCCCCTGGGCCACGTTCCACACCGACGCCGCAAGCGCGGAGATCGCTTCTGGAACTGCCACGCCATCCCAACCAAAGGTCCATGGGAGAACGGCAAGGATTCCGGCTGAGAGCGTGAAGAATCCGAACTTCCGAGAACCCGCCCTGACCATGCTGGCGCCGAGCAGGAAGAGCGCGAGGGGCAGCAGCACGAAGAACGCGATCGAGAAGTACCCGTGGATCGCCCCGGCTGCCTCCGAGAACAGCCCTATGCCGAACAGGGCGACGGCGTCAAAAAACAACAAAACCGCACCCACACGTCCCAGAGTTCGTCCCCTAAAGGCCACCAAGAGGCCGGCTGCAAAAACCATCGTGAGGATCCCGCCGGTCATTAGCCCCGAATTGAACACCCAAGCGGCTTCCCCTACCCCCAGGTCGCTCAGCGCGTTCGCCGACCAGCTGAACCACGGGGACATGGATACAGCGAGAAAAATGCACGATAGGGCCGCCGCCGGAGCTGCTATCCCACAGAGCCCGGCTAGCCCAAGCCACTTTTTGTGAGCAAGCATGGTCTCGAATAACAGTTCAATTTCTTTCCTTTAAGTTACAAATCCATCAAGGGTTTAAAAAACCGGGACCAGCCCGGAAAAGACACACCCCCACGGCAGTTAAAAATTGTTTTTACGGCAAATAAGGCTTTCAGGTGATCTTAAGCATCGCACCGCTGGGGTTAAAGACAACGCCCCGCGTTTGCGCTTCGCGGGGCAATGCTCGATTCACTCGCCGAGGAATGCCACCACTCGGCACCAAGCCGACTCTCCGCCCTCGAACTTCCACGGGAAGCAGCTGATGACGAGTCTCTTGTTCTGAATCTCCGGAGCCGCGATCTGACCGCCGAGATTCTCGAGGTGGATGCAGTCACGAGGGAACAGCACGTTGTGGGTCAGCTGGTAGTCCTCCGCCGGGAAGAGCTTGTTCACCGCTTCCTTACCCCCGAACTTCTTCTCGCAAATGGCCCTGACCTTATCACAGGTTCCGAAAGTGCCTTTCCCCAGAAATCTGCCTATGGGCAAGTTCATCGGGTGGTCTGTGGAAACGCAATCCATTCCCCAGATGTGTATTTTCTTTTTTATCAGCCAATCCACCATCCGCCCGTCAGCCCCTGGATGTCGGAGTATGTAGCGCTCCTCATCCGCTTCCGATCCACACCAAGTGTGCTTCTCCCAGCCCGTGTGAAGGATGAGGATATCTCCCTCGTGGACATCCACTCGCTTC
>JAUWYN010000009.1 GCA_030615805.1 Hadesarchaea archaeon
CAAGGGTTAGCCCACCCCCGCCGAGCAGGTCTGGCTTGCCATCTTGGGGTGACGCTGAACAAGCCGACGTTGGGGGTGGCGAAGAGCAGACTGTGCGGAAGGGCCGGAGTGCCGAAACGGAAGCACGGCGCATACTCGCTACTTAGGGATAATGGGGAAAACATAGGGGCCGTGCTTCGAACGCAGCCCTCCAGCAGGCCTGTATACGTGAGCATCGGTCATGGGCTTTCGCTTAAAACGGCAATTCGAATCGCGCTTGAAACGACACGAGGATTTCGTCTGCCGGAGCCTTTGCGCGCCGCCCACGAGCTCGCTACGCGGGCGATGAAATCTCACTAACGCTGCCTTCCATTAGGCGAATTTTTAAGGTCTAACCCCAAATTTTGAACCATGAAATTTGCAACGATGATCTGGTACGGGGATAGGCCCCTGCGATCAACATTTGAAATGGCGCATAGGCTGGGATTTGACTACATCGAATTTTCCTTGGACTACCCCTGGCCCGACCAGCTGACGAAGGAGGAGGTAGGGCTGTTGGAGAAACTCAAGGAGGAGTACGGGCTAGGGATAGCATTTCACGGGCCTTGGGCGGGAACGGTCATCTCGCACCCCCGGGATGAGATCTCCGATGCCTGCCTTAAAATCTACGAGAAGTGTCTAAGATTTGCAAGCAAATTCAATCCTCTGTATTTTAACTTTCACCAATCTGGATACGCCGCAACTTCTGGCTTCAAGGAAATCAGAAAAAGAATTTTTGATAAAGCGCTGGAGACGACCCGCGCAATAGTAAATTTTGGAAGAGGTTTTCCGATCACGATTGAAAACAATCCGGGTCGCCTCTTTAGCCTCTCAAAGGATATCGAGTTTCTCTTAGAAGGTATCGGAGAGCTGAATTTTTGCTTTGATGTTGGCCATGCCGTTATATCCAAGTGGGAAACCCAACATGTCAAAGGTGGGTCGGGTGAAAAACTGGAGATAGAGGACTGGCTCAACCTCTTTAAAGATCGAATTTTGACCGTTCATCTTCACGATTGCTTATTTGAAGGCGACTCGAAACCGAGGAATCACTTCGTCATCGGGAAAGGAAACTTGGATTTTGAAAATATTGCCAAGGCGATCAAACGCACAAGTTGCAGGCATATCCTCTTGGAAACTTACTACACGGAAAAAGGGGTCTACCCGTCTGAAGAGGATCTCAAGAATAACTTGGAATTTTGCAGAGGTTTGATAAAATGAAAGGTATACACCATCATTTTTCGAGAATTGCGCGTAGGTATAGAATTTTAAGAACAACTGATTTAGAACCGATTCTGTATATCAAAAAGGAATTGCAAAAATTGCCAAAGATTAAAGCAGCAGATGTTGGTTGCGGTGGCGGAAGATATACTGTAAAATTGTTTCAATGTCTAGGTGACAGACTTTATCTCCATTGCATCGATACTAATCCCAAAATGTTAAAGCAATTGGACGGGTATTTGGCTCAACATGGAATCAAGAATTTTCAGATAAGAGAAGCCTCTGCAGAAGATCTGCCCATAGAAGATGATTCCCTTGATTGTATATTCATTTTTAATGCCATCCATCATTTCAAACTTTTGAGATTTTTAGAAGAAGCATCCCGAGTTCTTAAAAATAATGGTTACTTGTTTGTTTACACTCGGTCAAGAAGTCAAAACAGCAAAAATATTTGGGGAAAATATTTTCCTTTGTTTAACCAAAAAGAGACACGACTTTATGAATTGAATGAATTAAAAGATATATCGGGAAAAATTTCAAAATTAAAAATACAATCCGTAGAATATTTTAAATACAAAAGAGTCTCGAGTCTGGACTGGCTTGTCGAGCAGGCACAGAATCATCACTATTCTACATTCAACTTCTATACTGAGGAAGAATTTGCGCAATCGCTTGATAAATTCAAACAAAATCTTCAGCTACATTTTAAAGATTTAAAAAATATAAAGTGGTTTGATGAAAATATTTTACTAGTTATAAGAAAACAGAAGAGAGGGAAAAGAAGAATGTGAAGATTAAACTCGATGTCCTGAAGTCAATGAAACACGGTGGGTGGATGGTTGCAGAGCGCTGGAACCTCAAGAACTCCCTCGAACTGGGAGGAGGGAGCCGGAAAACATCAGGAAACTTTGGGGGCTATCTGATTTCCGCGATGACTGTGGTGAAAACCGGTCCCCGGACGTCGATGCGTTTCTTGTTGTCCGTGATGTAGCGCTGTGCTGCCTTATCGAGGACGAGGTTGATATCGCTCAGTAACTTCACCGCCCGCACACGGACTTTCACCTTTCGTCCACCCCTTCGCGCTGCTCGCTCGATCTCATGCGCCGCTAGGGCCGCGAACACATCCATGTACCGAATGCCCGTCGAGACTCCCCCCTCACGGACGGTGTTCAGGAACCTGTCCTTCTCCCAGCCCTTGGGCGGCACGCCGATGAAGTTGCCATCGTATACGAAAATCGTGTTGAATCCAGCTGGCCCGATGAGTTTGGTGCCGCGCTCGGACTCCACCACGCTGACGCTCACGCGCCTGCCCGACAGCCTACCTTCGAATGCCTTGAACTCGCATGGGCTCGACTCGTCGGCGCGCTGCTCCGCGATCCTCACTATCGCCTGGGATATTTCCTTCCCAACCTCGCTTTCAGGCGCCCGCTCGAACTTCAACATGCCCGCGAGCTGGGCGTCCGAGAGGACCGTTGGTTTATAGAGGTAGGGGTAGACGAGCGCCCGAATGTCGGTTTCGCCTATCATCACCATCAGCAGGCGTTCTAACCCCATGCCGAAGTTGAAGACAGGGTAGGGGATGTCGTACTTGCTCAGCGCCACCGGGCTGTAGAAGCCAGCATCTCCAACCTCGAGGTACTCCTTCGTACGAGGATGCTTGACGAAAACCTCGAACTCGGTCTGGGGCGCGTAATATTTCGAGGTCGCTTTTTTGCGGGCAAGCTTCACACCCTCGAACCCTAGCTTGGCGAGCACCTCCCGTGTCAATCGCCCTCCATCCTCCACGCTTATCCGCTCCGCCATCACCACGATCGAGGCCGTCCAAGACTCGTAGAGGTGGCTCTCGTCCAAACGCTGTTCGCGTCTGAACTTGGGCCCAATCGAGAAGAGCTGGATGGGCAGGGACTCGCGGCGCTGGAGCTCGCGGAGCACCCCAAACCAGCCCGCAGTCGTGTGTGACCGAAGCGTGAGGTCCATTGGCACTGGCTTCAGCTCCTTGAACTCGGAGAAGAGCGAGAGAATTGCGGTCGCCTGCTCCTCCTTCAAACCTAGCTCCTTTATCATGACCTCAACCAAATCGTCGGCCACTATCTTGCCCTGCTTGTACCGCCTGAAAATCGCCTGGAGTTTCTTGATATTTTTGAACCCCGGCGCCACTTTTTTAATTTCCTGAATTTTCTTGTTGCTGATGCCTATGTCGGGGCGCTCGAGCCCAGCTAGGAAAAAGACCCTATCCAAGATTACGGGCGCTTCCACCCCATATTGGGAATATACCTCCTTCTTGTCCACAAGCATCGGTACAACGACCTCGGTGAACCCCAGCCTCAGCAGGACATGCCTCACCCTCTCGAACAGGCCAAAAAGTGGGTGGGGTTTGCTCTTGTCCCTGAGAGAGAAGAGTTCCCCTTTTTTCTCGATGAGTTTTGCGCCCTCCAGCCAAGCGCGCTCGTAATCCTTCTTCGCGCTCGCCCTCAGCTTCCGGATGTCGAGCTTCGTCATTTGCCACTCCCCCGCTCGGCCTGCTCAAGGGCACGCTCAAGCTTCCGCTGCCTGATGGCAACCGTGAGGTCACCCCGCGTCCGCTCGAGCACCCGCCGGACCATATCCTGCCTCCGTTTCATCCCGGGCAAAATAGCATCTGGGTAGTCGAACTCCATAAGTAGCTCGAAGATGTCCTCCATGAGCCCGAGCACTTGCTCCGCCCGCTCGACCTCGTCTGCTCTTATCGAGTCGAGCGCGTGCCGTCGGAGTTCGCCCGCTGCATCGGCGAGGGCCGCGAGGTAGGGTTTGTAGGGGACGCTAAGCTCCTCAGGGGTCAACAGTTTTCCATCCCGGATCAGTGCCTGAACCAGTTTGGCTTCACCGTATTCTTGGTAAGCCGCGAGGATGATGCCGGAATCAGCTAGGTGGGGCTCGGCCTTTACAGCCTCCGTGAGGGTTGCAAGTGCATCGCGAACCTTCGTTAAGAGCTCGTCGGCGCCCGATCGATCCCCCCGATGGGCCGCGGCTATGGCCCGGGCGGAAGCCCTGATGACCTCTCGCGATGCATCCAGCACCCGCTCCCGGAGCTCCCCCTGGGCGTCGAAGTGCTTGCGCATCCGTTCGAGCATTTCCTTCAAATTTATCCCCACCTATCTAAGGTAACCAACCTATTCAAGGCTTTGCAAAACCGAAACGATTAACCCTCCAAATTGAACCTCTAAAATTTAAATTAGCGTCTACCTTAAAAAGCTGGCGCGGCTTGGCGTCCGGCGAACTCCTCACTCACCTTCAAAATATTGGTCTTGAAATAACGCGTCTTCGTTATCGCGTGCTTCCGCTCGAGGTTGTTTACGAGGGCGCTAAGCAGGCTTGATACACGCTGCAAAGATGAACCTCTACAGCACGAAGCTTATCCTTGAGCATGCAAGCGAATGGGAATCTGAGTTCAGGGAAGAGTGGATCCAGTGGAAAGAAGGCTGGGAGGACCTAAAGCAAGAGTTGATCGATGAAGGGATATGGGAAGACATTCTCGAGAACTGGCAGCAATACGCCGAAAACGTGAGGCAGCGGTGGAGATTGAGGCCTTAACCAGCTAGAAAAAGACATCTGCAACTTGAGAATTACTGATTTTTTCTTATTTTTTCAACAAAACAACGCGGCTAGGCTCTGACTCATCGACGACCTCGTAGCCCGTTTCCTGCGCCAGCTCCCCGGCGAACTCCCCGATCTCACCGTGCATGGGCATGTTCTCCATGGCTAGCCTTTTGCGCGAGTACCCCACCCACATGTAACTTTTCGCCTCGACAAAGTCTGGCGCGGCCTTCTCGATGAGCTTCGCGTATCCGGGTGCATCCTTGAGATTGAGCCCTTTGACCAACGTCAGACGGATGACCCTTCTGCACGTGAACGAGGGCATGAGCTCGAGACTTCGGTTCAACCGCCCCCAGCCGTCGGGAACGGTTGGTTGGCAAACCGTCTCGTAGGTTTCGTGATTGGGGGCAACGACCGAGATGTAAAGCTGCGTGGGCTCAGCGATGTGCCCCAAGACTTCTGGGTGCATACCATTTGTAACCAAAAAACTCGTCATTCCTCGCCTGCTGCACTCCTCAATTAATTCATTTATTTTGGGATAGAGGGTCGGCTCACCAGCTAACGAAATCGCGCAGTGTTTTGGCTCCTGAGCCTCCTTGAACTTCTTTTTGTTGACATTGGGGTTGCCGCCGAACCCGCTAAGCAGCTTTCCCTGCGCTGAAATTGCTCCGTCCAAGATACCTGCTGGCTCATCGACCTCGCCAACCCAGTCCGAGTGGGTCACGTTGATGTTCCGCCAGCAGTAAACGCAACGGTGGTCGCAGAAAGGCAGGCTGGGTGTGAGCTGGAGGCAGCGATGGCTTCGCATGCCGAGCTCCCGTCCATAGAACTGCTCCTTGTAGCAAACCCCACGGTTGAGGAGGCTCTTTCGCGTCCAGTGGCAGACCTTGACCGCGCTGTGTTTGTGTTCGCCGACGAATCGGTAGCCCGCACGCTCGAGCTCTGCAAGCTCACGAGCAGAAATTACCACCCGATCATTCCTTCGGTTTCAACTTCTGCTGAAGGACCTTGAACAGATATTTTTTGGCTTCCTCTAGCTTCCCCTTGCCGCTCATGCTCGCAGCGCCCGCGTGCCCGCCCCCGGTACCTCCGAATTGCTTCCCAAGTTCCTCCATGAGCTCACCCAAATGAAGTCCCGTCATCTTCAAAATCTCTTGGCGCGCCCGCCCGCAGAGCCTCACCATATCCTTCTCCTCCGAGCCGACGACCGCCACATCTGCCCCGATCCGCACTAACATCGACGCCGCATCGCCCTCGAAGGACCCCAGCTCGGAGAGGACGACTAATCGCCCGTGGACCCGACGCAGCTCCACCCGCTGCGCGGCCTTCAGCATGGCGACCCGCCTCGAGGGATCCTCAGGCAGCCTCAGCGCCTCCAGCACGCGCCCGTAGTCAGCACCTGTCTTTATGAGGAAATTGACCGCCTCGAAGGTTTGATCCTTCGCGAACCTGAAGTGAGCGGTGTCGCTTATGATGCCGGCAAGCAACAGGGACGCTCCCCCGGGAGTCAGCTCCGCACCCAGCTCTCGAACGAGCTGCAGGATGAGTTCCGACTCGGATGCAAACCCCTCTTGGACGAAATAAAAGCTCACCAGTTGTTTCATCGCCTCGACCGGGCGATGGTGGTCGATCACTACCAATTTCGGCGCCTTTTGCTTGAGTTGCTCCCCCAGCTTGCCAAGGTGCTCCAAGCTCGAGGTGTCGACCAGCACAACAAGGTCTGCATCTAGTGGGGGGTTTATCACGATTTCTCGTTCGAACACCCTCAGAACGTTTTGGGAGATGAGGTTAATATCCTCAGAAACCCCAGCTTGGGCCCGCGCGCCCGAGCGATTGAGGACCTCGGCGAGCACAATCGCGCTGGCGACGGCATCGGGGTCGGCATTATGGTGACATAATACTAGGATTTGCTGCCCGCGCTTGGCAGCCTCCGCCAAAAAATTAGCCAGCTCCTTCATGATTTCAGCTCGAGCTAAGCTGCCTCTTCGCCAAGCTGCTTGCCCTTGAGCGCCCCTTCTAACTTCTCGCGCATCTCACGGAGGCGCTGGTCGATGCGCTCCTCTTGGCGCTCAAGCGTTTTGATTCGAAGGTCGAGAGTCTCCTTCTGCTCGCCCAGGCTCTTTTTAAGCTCCTCCCGCTCCGACTTGACCAAGATGGTCCCCACGCTCTTGTAGACCGTGGCGCCCTCTTGGAGTTTCCCGAGCTCCTCGAGGGCCCGCTCGGTCTCCCGCATGAGCAGCTCGAGCTGCTGTCGCTGTGTCATCAACACCTGAGCCTGCTGCTGGGCCTGCTGGAACTGCGCGAGCTGATGGCGCAGCTGAGGCGATAGCTTCTCCATTTATTTTTCCCTCGATTCGATCATATCGCGCGCGACGATCGCCCATCGAAGGAACGAATTCAGCGCCGCGCGCAGGGCTGCTGTATCTTCTGCATCTACCCGCAGGCATAAAACGTTTTTCTTTCGCGTGATGTTCGCCCCGCACCGCGTCGAGGCCGGCAACGCTTCCTCGGGCTTGAGCGCCCGCTGTACTGCCCCTGCCTCGCGCGCGCTTCGAAATGTGAACTCAATGCTCGCGCTAGCGCGCTCCACCTTCACCATGCAACCGCCCGAAACTCGCTATTCGAAGCATCGGCCCGACCGCCTCGGAGCTCGGCCTGAGCTGGAACTGAAGCTGGATCTCGTCGTCGAAGGTTATCAGAGCAACCGCTCCGGTGTTTGGCAGCTCACCCGAGATTGGTAGACCCAATAACTCACCGAGAAAATTTGCGAGATCTCGCGCTTGTTTGCCCTCGGCGTAAAACCTTGCCCCTTCAAGCTTGGCCTTCTGCCCGAGGTCCCGCTGGAGCTTGACCTCACCCAGCTCGACCCACGCGTCGAGCCATCGCCAACCCTCGGTAGCTGCCAGAAACCGTAGCTCCCTAGGTCGTCCTGCGAGGCTGTTCACGACCATCACACGATCGTGGCCGAGCGAGTTGGCGAGCGAGGCTAGTTTATTTATCGTTTTCGCCCCACGCGGGACATAGATCACATTCGGGAGGACCCGTGCGAGTTCCCTGCATAAAATTCTCGTGCGGTGTCCCGGGCGCCTCGAAGTGGAGATGAGCATTTACCTCGCCCTGACTTTACGGACGATCTCTCGGCGAGGTTTGAACAGTATGCGGGACGCACAGTGAGGACATCGCACGCGCCCCTCGGGAAGCTTTTCAATTATCCTTCCGCAGCTGCTGCACTTCAACACCTAACCCTCCTCTGCCCCACCAAGAGCTTTCAACTCGGCAGGAGGCGCCAGAGCTGAGGGCGAGTATGCCGCGCCCGCAAATTTCGCTCCACAACGCCTGCATTGCCAGATTGAAGTACTCACGCGCTTGACCTTCACCGCCCCGCAGCTCGGGCACCTGTAGCGCCGTCTGAGCTTGCGCTCCACCTCGAGCACGAGCTTTCGTATCTTCGTGCCATAACGCGGACCAAGCCCCCCCGTGGAGCCGACTTTCTTTGCCCGAGGCACACGTTCACCCCAATTTTGCTCGAAGTTCTGATCCCTTCACCCGGGCCAGCTCGTACGCTTGCTCCAGCTCCTCCCGCGAGAAGCACTTGATACCGCCCTTTTGCATCGCGCATATGCTACCGTCCTCGATCGTCGCTATGGTTATTCGCGCGTCCATCACACCTTCCTCATCCAGACAGGGGTCGACCATAAGCTTGTCGTTAATCTTCGCCACAGTCACCGCCACGGGCTTTTTCTGGATCGGAAACTCGGGTAGCGTCCATGCCTCGTCCTCGAGAGGCTTCGCGTTCAGGAGCGCTGCCATCGCCGCGAGCGCCGAGGCATCAATCAAGTTTCCATCGTGGTCGAGCACGTAGATGTCGATGAAAACCGCCCAGACGTCCTCGCTGGATTTTATCACCAGCTTTTCCAAGTCGATCGCGTCCGACTCGCGTATGCCTCGGTCGACCACGCGAGCCAGCTCGATTGCATTTTCACTGGGTCGCCCTGGCTCGAAAGTGGGCGATGCCAAGGGTAGGAGCTCAGCGTTGACGATCAGCATCCCGCTATCTGGCTTGTCGGCGAACGGCTCAGCATGCTCCACCTTAACGCCAGCTATTACCTGCGTCTTCCCAATCTTTACGAGAGCTGAACCCTGGGCGCTCTTAACCGGACCGACCTCGATCGAGATCTCCCGGAACTGATCCAGCGTCCGGGCGTCGATTCGCTTGCCTTGGCGCACGAGGTCAGCGATGTAATCGCGCTTGACGCTTGAAACTATCTTGTACACTTTTCACTCCCCCTTTTTAATCGCGTACTTATCTCTTAGGGCTTGCCGCTGCGCCCCGTATATCTGCTCACACCCCTTAAATGCGAGGTCCAAGGCCTGCCCGAACTCCTCCTTGGCAAAGTGGCCATCCATCTGCAGCAGTGTAATCAGCTTCTTCCTTGGCATCATGGCTATCGGCATGTCGGTCGTTCCCCAGTTGTCCTCATCCTTGGTTAGGTCAAGTACTCTTGTATCGTCTATCTTCCCAACCGCGACCGATGAAATCATATCGCGCATCGGGACGCCCGCATCTGCTAGTGCCACGGCCGCAGCGGTTATGCCTGCGGTGCGGGTCCCCGCGTCCGCCTGAAGGACCTCGATGAAGACATCTATTGCCGAGCGGGGGTAGAGCTCAAGAAACAGCACGGGCTCGAGCGCCTCCCGCGTCACCTTCGATATCTCCACCGAGCGCCTATCGGGCCCGGGGCGCTTCCGCTCATCCACCGAGAACGGAGCCATGTTGTAGCGGCATCGCAGCACCGCCGTATCGGGCTGCTGAAGGTGGCGTGGATGCATCTCCCGCGGCCCGTAGACAGCCGCGAGCACCTTGTTAGCCCCAAGCTCGACGGATGCCGACCCATCGGCCCGCTCCAAAATTCCCGCTTCTATTTTTAACGGCCTTAACTCATCCGGCGTGCGACCATCGAGCCGCTTGCCGTCCACGATGAGTTTTTCAGGTTTTTTCATTCATTCCCCTCCTTCTGATTTTATCTTTTCAAGCATGAGGTGCACCCTATCGGTCAAGCCTGAGGTATGCGCCTCGCGCTCGATCATGAGCAGGGCCTCGACGACGGCGTTAATCATGCGGGGATCCCTTCCCCAAATCATTATCCGCCCGTTCTGCCCGACCCTCAGCCTGCACTCGCCGACATCCTGAAGGGTGTTGAGCATCGAGCCCTTTCGTCCGATCACGCGGGGAACCTTTGTAGGTGAAACCTTGACTAGCTTGCCCCCCTCGACCCGGCCCATCCCTGGCTCGCCCGCCTCGAGCTGGACGCGCATCCGCTCATCGACATCTTTGACCTTTGCAACTACCACGTCCCCCATGCTAAGATATTGGTTGATGTCCTCACGGACGAGGTCGACCTTTCGTTGCAGCAAATCCGAGACGAAGAGGTTACCCGTGTAAGGTGAGTCCATGTCGAGGATCCAGCCCGAGTAGTGGGAATCCACGACTACCCCTATTACAACATCACCCCGCTTCGGAATGTAGCGCCCCTGCAGGGGGATAATCTGGATATCTTGCCCGCGCAGGTCCGCAAGCCCAACGACCGATGCGTAGACCTGCTCGCCTTCCCGAAATGCTCCCTCGTGCACCCGGTAGCCTCCCTCGGCGATTAGCTGCCCGGGTACAACCAGCTCGCGATTTTGGATGTGAAGCACTTACAACACCTTTGTCTCTACCTCTCCTCTGGTCAGATTGTTAAGCTTGTCGAAGAACTCTCCTTGGATGCCAGCGGGGATTTCTATGACTGCCGCCCAAGAGCCATCATTGAGCCACTGCTCCTGCTTGACGGTGGCGAAGTCCCTCACCACTTGGTGGGCCTTGCCTGTGTAGCTCGCGGGGATCTTGATCGCGATTCTTCGCGTCTCGAACTTCAGGGGGATGATCGGTAGCAGTACCTTTACGATGCCGGGGAGTTGCTCCTCGGCGCTCTTGAACTCGTTGACATGCACCTTGGCCTTTTCCAGCGCGCCCTCGATCCGCGCGGGTGGATGGGGCAGGCCGGTCTGAGGGTTTATCGCCCGCCTCGAGATGAGCGCCACCACCTGCTTCCAGCGCTGCTCGCGCATCTTGCGGCGCTGCTCGGTGGTCACTTGGACCTCGCCCTTTCGGATTACCTGTTCGGCGATTTTAAACACATCGAGCGTGCCGAAGACCTTCTGCATCATTTCCTCTGAGGCCGCCTCACCCTTCTTGGAGTCCTTGAAAATTTTGTCGATGGCGAGCACACTGCGCATGTCTGTCTCTTCCCCCTTTCTTAGGGCAAGGGCTAACTCAGGATCAACGAGCACCTCAAAAACCGTGTCGTGGCTGGACAGCCTCGCGATAACCGCGTCCTCAAGCCTTACCATAACCCGCTACTCCTTGGCGGGCTTGGCTGGCGGCTTGGGACCCATTCGCTTTATGTGTTTTGCTAAATCTTCGGAACTGAGCTTCTCAAAACGCTTGGTCTCGCTCGGGATGACTGCTATCTCCACCTTATCGGGGTCGAGCTCCCCCTCGATCACAGCGCGCAGGGCCTCTAGAGCGAGAACAATCACATCGTCGAGCGACATCTTCTCGTCGTAGCGACGCTCGAGGAGCTCGGTGACCGTTGGGGCCCCACCCCCTATCGCTTGGGACTTGTACGCTGCAACGACACCGCTGGGATCGGTCTCGAAGAGGTGAGCGCTCTCCGCGTCGACGCCAGCAATCAACAGTCTGGCCCCGAATGGTCTGACACCCCCATGTTGGGTGTAGAGCTGCTTGATATCGCCGATGCGCTTTGCCAGCGTCTGCACACTAATCGGTTCATCGTAGCGCAAGCGGTTGATCTGCGCCTCGATGCGCGCGTGATCAATCAGCACTCGGGCGTCAGCGATCAGGCCAGAAGCTGCAGCCCCGATGTGCTCGTCCACCTGAAATATCTTCTCGATCGACACTTCCTCCACTAGTTTGCTCCGAACTCTCTTTTCCGCAGCCAAAACCACGCCTTCGCTTACCTTGATGCCCAGGGCTGTTAGACCCCGCTTCACAGCCTCCTGGGCGTACTGAACCTGGAAGAGCTTACCATCAGGGCTGAAGATCGTGATTGCCCTGTCGTAGCCCGCTCCAGGCGGCATAAAAGCCATGCATTTCCACCTTGTTAAATGATTATTGCGACTATTGTTTCTAAAGCGGGAACATTTATAATACTTTGGTTAAGCAGGTGCCAAGAACTTCCTCTTCGCCGCCCTGATCGTGCCTGAAATCCCCAAAATCACGAACGACGCTTCCACACCACCAATTTTTTTGATGTTTGCCATCGTCGCTTTGAGCTCGTCAACCTGTCTATGCCCACACCGCAGCAAACCCCGTCGCGAACTGACATCGTGGAAAACCAGCTTGAGCATCCTCCAGTCGAATGCTGGGCTACGGGTGTGAATGGAGTGACCGATTGCCCGCATGATATCACCTTTACTAGCTCTGCTACCCACGAGCTCAAACGCGATGTACCTGCGCCTCTGCCTCATCCGGACTCGGCCCCTATGAACTTCTCAAGCAGTTTGACTGCAACCTCATGCTTGGCTGGGTAGGCCGTGACCTTCAACCTGAGGTGAACAGCATCGCCGCTGTCTGTGAACGCCAGTTCACCGGCATGCGCTAGCTGCTTGTCGAACCTCAGATAAAAAAAGCAATTCTCATTGACCCTCTCGGGTACAATTTTGCCGAGCTTTTCCAGCTCCCCCGCACGCAGCTTCGTCAAGACACGCTGCCAGAGCCCGCGCAGAAGCTTCCTCTGCCCGACCTTTGCCTCCAAGTTTACAATCGGGTTACCGTGGTGGCCCTTGAGCCTTGACCGGTGGACTTCGACCTCCTCGGGTAGCAGGGTTCTCAAAGCGCTGAGCACGCGCTGCTCGTCCTCAGTCGCATGCACGAACGTGCTCACGACTGCATTCCTGAACGGGAATTCCATCGACTATCACTTCAGTCGCGTCGGTGAGATCTAACGCTTGGCTTAGCCTTCTCGGCGCCCTTACCCCTGTGGAGCAGCCCCCGCGCCTTCCTCCCGGCCCGCGTCAACCCGCGATGGACCCGCCCACGATGCGCCTCACCGGCCACCCACCCAAGCTGAGGGTCACTCAGGATCGCCGGGTGGTTCGGGTCAAGCATGATCACCTCGAAATACTCGTGGGTGCCGTCGGAGCCCAGCGGGTAGGAGTTCAGCACCTCCAAGTTCGGGTATTTCCGGGCTGCCCGCTCCTCCGCGATCAGCTGGATGCTCTTCTTGGGCACAAACTTGCGAACTCCCATGCGCTTCGGCCTTCGCCCCCGCCGAGGGCGCACCTTCCGCCGCCCGCCCTTCCGCACCCGCGCTCGAACGACGACCACACCCTGCTTCGCCTTATAGCCCAGCGCCCGAGCGCGATCCAGCCTACTTGGGCGCTCGACCCGCACTATTGCTGGCCCACGCCGCCAATCCCTCATTCGCCTTCGCACGAGCTCACGCACCTCGGCTGATCCCTGCCCTTCTCTTAAGTATTTGTACATCTGAACACCCTACCTAACAAGCACCTCTTTTATTTTCTGGGCCACGATTATCGCTGCATCTCGCTGTGCTTCGCGCGTCGAAGCCCCGAGATGCGGCGTGAGCACGACGTTTGGAAGCTTGAGCAGCGGGCTGTCGCGGGGTGGCTCCCGCTCGTAAACGTCTAAGCAGGTCCCAGCGATTTTTCCAGCCCGCAGTGCTTCGACAAGCGCCACCTCATCGACGACCCCGCCGCGCGAGGTATTGATCAACACCGCCGCCGGTTTCATAAGCTCGAGCTCTCGCTTACCTACCATGTGTTTGGTCCCGGGCACAAGGGGTACGTGCAGCGTCACGAAATCGGATTCTCGAAGCAGCGTGTCTAGCTCGACGTACTTTGCGCCGGTTTGCTCGGCAAATTCAGGGCTCTGCCCGGTGTCATAAGCAAGCAAGTTCATCGAGAATGCCTTCGCCCTATAACCTATCGCTCGGCCTATACGTCCGGTGCCAACGATGCCGAGGGTCTTTCCCCGGAGCTCGCTGCCCATGAGCTGCGCCTTCTCCCACCTCCCCGCCTTCATGCCCGAATCCGCGGGAGGCAAATGCCTAGCCCAAGCCAGCATGTGCGCCAGCACGAGTTCCGCCACCGCGACGGTCGGTGTCCCAGGGGCGTTAAGCACTTTGATCCCCCGCGCCTCGGCTGCTTTGACATCTATGTTGTCAAGCCCGGCCCCCGCTCGAGCGATCACCTTGAGTTGCTTGCCGGCGTCGATTACCTCCTTTGTAACCCTCGTCGCGCTCCGGACCACCAACACCTCGCACCCATTTAGCCTCTCGAGCAGCTCGGCTGGCGTTAGGCCCGTGGCCACCTCGACCTCCGCGAACTCCTGCAATGCCTTGACGCCGTCCTCGTGAATGGGATTCGTGACCAAAATTTTTACCACATTAATTCCTCCACACGTTTTAAGAAACTAGGCGAAACTATCTTATATCTGCGTGGGTTGCTTCATCCACCCGTGAGCTGTCGAAAGGTCGTCCTAAAGCTCGTCCTAGCCCTGAGGTTCGCCAAGATGATCTTCAAGCGGTACCTACTGCGTACCGTCTTCAAGAACTGCAGTGCCAAGAACGTCGGGCGCTTGATGAACTCCGCGTAAAAGCTGTCAATCATCCTACAGAGCTCCTCCTCCTTCAGGTTGGATGGGTAAACGCTGACCGCTGCGATCGCATCCTCCCAACATTTTTCCTCATCGAGATGGCCCTCCCGCGCCGCCGTGTCCCATAGGTCCATTCCAGGTGAGAGCATGAGGACGTTCATCTGGGGGAAGTCCATACCATTCAGGTTTAGAGCGAAATCGAGGGTCCGCCTGACGTCCTCCCTGGTCTCAATTGGCGCGCCAACGATAAAGGAGCCTATGAGGTTCTCAATGCCCGCCTCCTTGCAGTTACGCATGGCCTTTCGACTGAGTTCAGGTGAAATATTTTTCCCGTAGTAATCTAGGACCTTCTGACTGCCGCTCTCCACCCCGAAATAAATCGTCTTGCAACCAACGCGTGCGAACTTGCGCAACAGCTCACGCGATGCCTGATCGACCCGCCCCTCCGCCCAGAGATTGAGCTTGATTCCCTTCTCCCTCAGCAGATCACAAATTTTTCCCATCCTATGCCTGTCCAAAAGCAGATTATCGTCGACGAATCCAACTTCCTCGTAGCCCTCACCCTGCAGCTGTTCCATCTCAGCGACAACAGCATCCGGGGACCTAAACCTGACCTTTCGCTGTGAGAAGGCCGAGCAAGCGCAGTACCTGCAGTTGTAGGGGCAGCCTCGTGATGTCAGCACGCTGGTGAACCTCCCGCTGCTCCCGAGCATCCCAACCACCTCTGAGTGGTACTCCTGTTCCAACAGCTTTCGATCAGGAAGGGGGAGCTCGTCGAGGTTTTGGATGAACGGCCTCGGCGGCGTTTTGACGACCCCGCCATCGTGCCTGAAAGCTATCCCTTTCACCCTTTTTGCCTCCCCGTTCTTTCCCAGCATGTCAACGAGTTCTAGGAAGGTGTGCTCACCCTCGCTCAGCACGACGTAATCGACGATGGGGTACTTCGCCAGCAGCCTTTCGTAGGTGAACGTAGCGTGATAATTTCCGAAAACAATTTTCACGTCGGGAAACTCGGACTTGATGGCGCTCGCGATTTTTATACCCTGCTTGAAAGTTGGAGTTAGAGCGCTTACTCCCACTATCCCCGGGTTCTCTCGCTTCACCCTCTCGACGACTTTCTCGACCGGTAGCTGAACCCTCGCGTTATCGATAACTTTGACCTCGTGCCCCGCATTTTGCAACACGGCCCCAATGTACAGCAACCCAAGAGGGGGCCACGCCGCCTCGTTCTCTATCCGCTCCGCTCGTCCGGTGTTCGGATTTATGAGGACAATTTTCAACCGTTCACCTGCCTTTCGCCGCGACTATCCGTATCACATCCCCTCCCTTGAGCGCGTAATCCTCACCAAGCCTACGTTTCGTCCGCGCATCGATGGCGTGGATGAAGGTTTCCCCTAGATCTGTATGAATAACGTACGCGAACTCGCGAGCGGTCGTGCCTTTGGGGACGAGGTAAGCGTCGGGAAGCACGTTGCCCTTCTTGTCCATGAACTTGTGTTCGTCATCGACGGGATAAACCACGATCAAATTCAACAGCTCATAAATCACCTTATCCACCACCTGTTGGATGCCCGTCGAGCCCCACTTCTTCAACAACGTTTGGATCATCTCGAGCGCCTTGCGCTGTTGCTCGTTTAGCGATTCCGGCTTGAGGATATCAAAACTACCGCTGCCTAGCTCGTAACGCACGAGCCCCTTCTCGCCCGCGCGCCGCAGGATGAGCTCGGCCTCGGAGCAGGTCGGAACCACGATGTACCCCCGCTGGCGCAAACGCTCGATGTTTGGCTCGGCCGCCGGCACGTCGGCTTTGTTCGCGGCGATCATGATGGGCTTGCTCGCCTTTCGAAGCTCCGCCACGAAGCGAAGTAAATCGTCATCGGACCATTTTTCCGGGTTGGACCGATCGACCCCTGCCTCCTGAAACGCCTGAGCAACGTGATTTTCCTTTATGCCCAGCCCGCACAAACGCCCGACTATCTCATTGACCAAGTCGAGCTCCTCGTACTTCGCCCTGCGCGCGAACTTCGGCCAGTCCTTCACGAGCAGGCCCCGCAACCACGCCGCGATCTCGACCTCGAGGAAATCTATGTCTTGAACCGGGTCGTGGGTGCCAGGCGGACAGGGTTTGCCCTCTGCATCGGTTGACCCGGCTGCATCGATGATGTGGACGAGCGCGGCCGCCATTCGGAGGTTGTCTAGGAAGCGATTTCCCAGACCCCGCCCCATGTGGGCCCCCTCGACCAAACCCGCAACATCTATCATGCGGACGGGCACATATCGGATCTCATCAACGCACTTCGAGTTCTGTGGGTTACAGGTCACCTTGAGCTCGCGACAGGGGCACGGGCTGCTCACGTAGGTGACGCCAACATTAGCATCGATTGTCGTGAACGGGTAACCTGCTACTGGGGCATTCGCGAGCGTTGCCGCGTTGAAAAAAGTGGTCTTGCCGGTGTTTGGTTTGCCTACGAGCCCCAACTCGAGCATGTTTAACCCTACTCGCCGCACTCGTAGCAGCCGGGCTTCCTTCGCTTGCCGAAGCTCCCGAGCCCCCGCTCGGCCAGCTGGACTCGCAACCGCTGAGCATGGCTCGACCCGATCTCTCCCCGCTCCTCTAGAAAGTTGATTATCTCGAGCGCTTGATCGTCGTCCTCGCAGCGTCGGATGAAATCGATGGTGGTGGGCTCGTAACCCTGCGCGCTGTGCGCTATCTTCTCCGCTTCCCTGAGGCTCGTCCGCACGGCGTCTATCCTGACGGTTCCTACCCCGCCCAACTCTTCAGCTAGGTTCCGGTAATTCCTCCGAAATTCTTTGTAGGCGTGCTCGCTCATGTCAAGACCTACCCGGGTTTCCACCTTCTTTTCATCGTGGTGGTCTTCGTAAGTACCATCGTGTTGGGTGGAACGTCCTTGTAAACGACCGCCCCCGGTCCAACCGCCGAATCCGGACCGATCTTCACGCCGACGTTTATCGTGCAGTTGATGCCGGTCCTGACGTTGTCGGCGATTATCGTGCCCAACTTTCGCCTGCCACTGCTAACCGCCTTGCCGCCGACCTCCATCTTGATGGGCTTCTCGTCCAGGCGCAGGTTCGCGATGGTCGTCCCCGCCCCGAGGTTGCAGTTGCTCCCGATGACGCTGTCACCGACGTAAGAGAGGTGCCCGATGTTCGTGTGGTCCATTACGATGCTGTTTTTCACCTCCACCGCGTTGCCTATCCTGACTTGGTCGCCTATGCTCGTGCACGGCCTTATGAAGCAATTTGGCCCGATGTCGCAATCCTTGCCGATGTAGGTTGGCCCTAAAATATAGGAGCCCGAGCGGATGCGCGAGCCCTCGCCAACGTAAACGTTGTCCTCGATGTAAGCGCCCACCTCGACCTTGCCGCGGATCTCGCCACGCTGCCCCCGCGAGAAGTACTCGTTGGCCACCAACAGGTCCCAGGGCCTGCCTATGTCTGCCCATAAATTGAGCGGCGAGGTGTAGATCGCCTTGCCCCGGTTGATCAAAATTTGCATCGATGCCGTCAGCTCGTACTCCCCCCGCTTGGATCGCTTCGTTCGCTTGATCGCCTCAAAAATCGTGGGGTCAAAGACATATATGCCCGCGTTCGCCAGCCTGCTCTTGACTCGCTTCGGCTTCTCAACTATCTCGCTGACCTTTCCTCCCCTCAGAAAAACTATTCCGAACTGCTCCGGCTCCTCGACCTCGATCGTGGCCATGACGCCGCCGAAATTCTTGCCCGAGCCGACCTCCTCGTAGCGCTTCTGGAGCGCGTTCAAAGACTCCTGATCGACGAGGGTGTCGCCGTTCATAACGAGGAATCGATCCCCACCGACGAAGTCCTCGGCGAGCGAGACGGCATTCGCGGTGCCCAACAACTTCTTTTGATGGAGATATCGCAGCTTTACGCCGAGCCCAGAGCCATCGCCGTAGCGCTCGACGATCTGCTCCCTCCCGTACCCCACGACCATTGCAATCTCGTCAATGCCCGCATTCCTCAGGAGTAGGAGCACGTGATCCAAAGCGGGTTTTCCGGCTACTGGGAGCAGGAACTTGGGCTTCGTGAAAGTTAACGGTCGCATTCGCGTTCCAAGTCCGGCAGCTAGGACGACTGCCTTCATGTGATCCCGATTAACGTTTGGAAGCTATCCTAATAAAGATTTCAAGATCTTGGCGGCTGTTTCAGCAACTTTTTCCACATTTTTTTTCTTTTTTCCTCCAGCGGTTACCCGGATGTAAGGTTCCGTCCCGGATGGTCTAACAAGGGCCCAGCTTCCGTCTTTGAAAGAAAATCTGATGCCATCGATGGTCAGCACATCGCTAATTCCTCTGAACTCCCTCCTTAAACTCGCCTTGAATTTTTTCATCGTTGTCTCTTTTTTCTCATTTGAACATGCTACCTTCTTCCTCACAGTTGGGTGCTCCGGTAGTTCATCGAGTAACTCGGAGAGCCGCTTTCCAGTAGAGCTGAGTAATTCCAGGACCTTGGCTGCAGCGAGAGGTCCATCCGGCACAAGATGGACTTTTGGGAATATCCACGCGCCACACGGCTCCCCACCAAAAATCGCTCCCCGCTTTTTTATCTCCGCCGCCACGCTGACATCACCAACCTTCGTTCGAATCACCTTGCCTTTTTTTGCAACAACGCACTCGTCGACGGTACCTGAGGCATCGACAGTAGTCACTACGATGTCGTCCTTTTCCCCCACTTGGTGCGCCGATATCAGCGCCAGCAACTTGTCGGGCTGTGCAACCCTGCCCAACTCGTCGACAGCGGCGGTCCGATCCGCATCGCCATCGTGCGCGATACCTAAATCGGCACCAATAGACTTCACCACGCTGCAGAGCTCCCCTAAGTTCTCGGGTGAGGGCTCGAGCGGGCGACCTGGGAAGAACCCATCGAGCTGGGAGTTCAGTGTCACTACCTTGCAGCCAAGCCTTCGAAGCAAGTAGGGCGTCACCAAGGAGCCAGCCCCGTTGCCGCAGTCGACCACCACCTTGCAGCCCCGCCTCAGCTTGACGGCGCCCGCGAGCTCGTCGATGTAGCTCGGCAGGACATCGACCGCTCCGACCTTGCCTATTCGATCCCAAGCGGCGGGCTTCATCCGCTTGCCGAAGTAGATTCGCTCGATCGCCCCTTCCTGCTCGGGCGTGTACGCCATCCCATCGGGGCCCCAGAACTTGATCCCGTTGTACTCGGGAGGGTTGTGCGAGGCCGTGATCATAACCCCCGCTTTTGCGTTGAGGCGACGAGCCGCAAAACTCACGGCGGGCGTGGGGACGATGCCGAGGCGCTTGACGTCGCAGCCCCCGGAGAGCAGGCCCGAGATCAGGCAGCTCTCGAGCATGTCGCTTGAGGTTCGAGGATCTTTGCCGAGGACGACGCTGCCCTCACCCCCCAAGTGGGTCGCAAGCGCCAGCCCGAGGTCGAGCGCGAGCTCCGGGGTTAGCTGCTCCCCCACCACGCCTCGAACGCCCGAGGTGCCGAAGAGCTTGCCCATCAAAATCGCCAACTACGCGGGCCCGGCCAGCACCTTCGTTTTCCAGACCTCGACCCGCTTCACCGGGCAGTAACGCTTGGCAGCCTTGTAGATGTCCGCCGCGAGCTTCCCGAGCACGACCTCCTGCACGAACTGATCGAAAGTCCGCTCCCGGGCGCGGGCCTCGATGACCTCCCGCATGTCCCTGCGGATCGCCTCGAGCTGCGAACTCTGGACGCGGCGGAGCGTTGTAACGATCGAGCTAACCCTAAGCCTGCAGCCGTCCTGGGTCGTCGCGGTCGAGATGTCGCCGATGCGCGTCGCCCGCCGTCGGATCTGGCTCCGGATGTAATCGCGAGCCATGTCGTGGCCTATGAAGCTGGTGAGAGCGCGACCCTCCTCGACGCCCTTTACCTGGAAGTATAGCTTGATGTGAGACTTCGAGAAGTCTTCGATGAGGTCACCCAGCGTGGTCTCGAAGACCCGTCCGGGGAGCTGGCTCGGGTCGGAGGCGAGGGTCTCACCTATCTTGGCGCTCCCGAACATGGGCGGGGCGATGATGTCGTGCCACCCCTTCTCCCGCCAAGACTTCTTCACGACCCGCTTCTTCTCCTCAGCCATCTTACTCGACCACCCTTGGGACCTGCGGCAGCGGCTCGACCCGCTCTCGCACGAGCTCCGGCCACCGCGAGGGCTCGAACCCATGCTGCGCGAGAAAGCCAGCCACCCATCGCGTGGTCCCAAAGCCACAACAGCCCGTCCAGATCTCTCGCCCCTTAGCCTCCTTTATCTTGAAAGTTTCCACGAACTTCGCGCGGTGCACGTTGTAGGACCCCAGCTCAAGCCACTCCCGCTTGTAGGGCAACGCCACCTCGAGGTCGTAAGTCGCCACCTTGCTCGAGTCGCTCACGTCGACCTCGACCCCTCCCTCCCGCATGTAGAAGGGGGTCGCCACCAAGAGCTGCCACTTGAGACCCAGCTCCTCTAGGAGCTCCACGCTTTTGTCAAGGATTTCATCTCGGATCTTGACGACGTCGCCAGGCTCGCCGAGGAAGACAAACTCGACCCGCCTGAACTCCTGGGTGCGCACGAAGCCCTCGACGCCCCCACCCTCCCATCGGTAGGTCCATCCACTGCGGTCGAATAGTTTGGCCGGTAGGTCTTCGAGTCGGACGCGGCGCCGGCTGAAGATCTCGTAGAAGGGCTCGCACTGCGCGGGGGCGAGCACGTAGGCGGGCGCTTTCAGGGCTTTATCGAGTTCCCCTACGGCCACC
>JAUWYN010000032.1 GCA_030615805.1 Hadesarchaea archaeon
CGCGAAGGCTGGGGCCACCTTGCTCCTGAGGACGAGGTGCGTGGGGCTCAAACTCGGGCGCGAGCCGGTGGTGAAGCTTAAGGGTGAACGTGAAACCGAGGTCGAGGCACGCTTGGTAATCGGGGCGGACGGCCCAGCTTCGATCGTCGCGCGGGAGGCGGGCCTGCTTAAAACCGCACGCTACCTCAAATGTGCCCAACTCGAAACTATCGCTGAAGTCCGAGCTGACGCCACCGAGCTCTACTTCGGCAGCTCGTTCGCACCCGGCTTCTTCGCCTGGTTGACCCCGGCCGGCGACCTCTGCCGCGTGGGGCTCGGCACCTCCCGGGGTGATGCCCTCGGGAAGCTCCTCTCTTTTGTAGGGACTCACCCGACAGCATCCGCCAAGATCCAATCCAGTAAAATTCTTAACCTCTGCGCTGGCCTCATCCCCGAACCGCTGACGAGGAAGATCTACGCCGACCGCGTGATGCTGGTGGGCGACGCGGCCGGTCACGTCAAACCCCTCACGCGCGGCGGCATCTACGTCGGGCTCTCCTGCGCCCGGCTCGCGGCCGAGGTCGCGGCGGGTGCCCTCGGGGGCGAGCCCACCGCCAAGAAGCTTCGCGCGTACGAACAAGCTGTGGCGAAGAGATTTGGCCTCGAGTTTGAGCTGGGAATTCGCGCGCGCAGGGTTTTCGAACGAATGACCGATGCGGACCTAAATTTAATATTCGAACTCCTGAAGAGGGAGGACGTGCAAATGCTGGTGCTCAAACACTTCGACTTCGACCACCACGATAAACTCCTCCGAGCCCTCTTAAACAAGGCTCCAGACCTCCTTCGCTCGCTCGGGCTGAAAAGGGTTCTAAAGTACTCTCGCTACCTGCTGAACCCTTAAAAACAAATGGCGGGGATCTCGACCCTTCCACTACTCCCTCGACGAGCTTACGAATCTCGACCACTTCGCTCACTCGCCGCTTTTTCACATCGGGGTCTTTTTCCCACAGTTGTTGCCTTGCCCCATTCCTCCACGAGGCTTATCCGCGTCCTCCCCCAGTTTTTCGCCCGGGTTTTTACGCGGCTCTCCGTTGCCCTTAGGCTCCGGTTCGGCCTCCTCTGCGGGCTTCCATCCCCGCCATCCTTACTGATAGCGTCCGTATATTTAAGGATTTTTTCGAAAGTGGAGCTATCTCCAACTTGGATATGTGGCTCAAATAAAAATGGCGGGGTTCGACCCTTCGACTACTCTTCAGCACAACTTACGCCGCGCCGCTTTTCATCTCGGGGCCTTTTTCCCACAGCTCTTGCCTCCGCACCCACCACCGGGCGCCTTAGCCAATCCCTTCCCAAGCTCTCTTGGTTTCTGAGTGACTCCCCGTCGCCCTTGAGCGCCGGTTTGGCTTTTGCTGTAGGCTTCCCCCCACCGATATTGATATTATTGGCTCACCTATAAAAGTTTGAGGTCGAATTCCACGCCTCAAAAACTTACTCACCGCGCAGATGGCGGGTTATCTTCAAAATAGCATCGGGTTTGCCCACGACCGTGACGAGGTCCCCTGCTTGAATCTGGGTGTCGCCCCGCGGGGGGATGAGCTCGTCGCCCCGGGTTATCATCGCAAACGTGCAACCTTTTGATACATTTATGTCCTTGATGAACTTCCCGACCGCTTTCGAGCTCGTGCCGACCGTGACCTCGACCACCTCGCCCTTGCCGCCACCTATGCCGAGCAGCCCGTATACCCCCGAGCCCGTCACAGCCTTCTCGAAGAGCATCACCGCGGCGCTCACCAAACTGACCGCGATGTCGACCCCCAGCTCCTCGAACATCTTGACGTGCTTCTCGTCGTTGACCCTAGCGATCACCCTCCGGACGCCCATTTTCTTACCCAACTCACACGCCATGAGGTTGACCTCATCGGCCTGGGTGAGCGCGATCAGCACGTCTGTCTTATCGATGCCCGAATCCTTCAGCGCGTCTACGTCGGCGCCGTTACCGTGGATGACTAGCACGTCCAGCTCGGCCGCCAGCTCGTGGGCCCGCTTCTCGTCCTTCTCGATTACCACCACGTTGTGCCCTCGATCGCCCAGCCGCTTGGCCAGTTTGGAGCCCGTCTGTCCCCCGCCGACGATTACTATGTATGACATTCGCTCGCCTGCCATATTTCTGGTGATTAAACTAAATAAGGATGAGGGCTTTAAACCTTATCAGGAGCGATCCAAATGCCGATCCGACCCGCGAAAACCTACCGCTACTTCAGCGGCCCTGCCTACACCCGCCGGGAGTACGTCAAGGGGGTCCCGGGGATACGCGTCACCTTCTTTGACATGGGCAACCCAAAGGGCGACTTTCCCGTCGAGATGTCCCTGATTTCGCAGGAGACAGGGCAAATAAGGCACAACGCGCTAGAAGCCGCTCGCATCGCCGCTAACCGTCTGCTCGAGGTCAAGGCCGGCAAGGATAATTACCACTTCAAGCTCCGCGTCTACCCCCACCAAATTCTGCGCGAGAACCCCATGGCGACCGGGGCGGGGGCTGATCGGATCTCCGATGGTATGGCCCGATCCTTCGGCAGACCGATCGGCACCGCCGCAAGGATTAGCCGGGGACAAAAGATCATGAGCGTGCGAATAGCGGAGGAATTTGCCCGCGACGCCAGGGAAGCGCTCCGCCGCGCAAGTTTGAAACTGTCCCTGCCGTCCCGGATTGTTGTGGAGAAGGGACAGGAACTACTTGGGTGAACTTGCCATCGCCGCGAGCAACTCGTAAATAATTTTCGCCGCCGCAAAGGCCGTGGTTCCATCGTCGTGAGGCGGGACCAATTCTACCACATCAAAAGCCGATATGTTGAGTTTCCCAAGCTCACGAACCAACCGTAAAATTTCAACCGTCGAGGGGCCTCCGGGCTCGGGCGTCGCAACCCCTGGCGCGAAAGCAGGGTCGAGAACGTCGAGGTCTATGGTGAGGTAGACCCTCGCTTTGCCGACGAGCTTACGCGCCTCCGCGGCTATCCTCGGGACATCGTCGATTACTTGCTCTGAAGTGTAGGTTGCTATTCTCGCCTCCCGTGCGAATTCAGCCTCCTCCTTCGAGCAGGAACGAATGCCCACTTGCAGGAGGCGCTCGGGAGGAAGATGATCTAGCACCCTGCGCATCACCGTCGCGTGGCAGAGCTTGTCGCCCAAGTACTCATCGCGAAGATCTCGGTGAGCATCCAGCTGCACCACGAAAACATCCTTGAAAGATTGGAAGGCGAAGTACGATAACGTGTGCTCCCCACCAAGCAAAATCGGCATCTTTCCATCCTTGGTTATCCTTTGAACCGATCGCGAGATTCGCTCCCCCGTCGCCCTAAGGTCGGTTGGGGTAACCATCAAGTCGCCGAGGTCTGAGATGTTCAGCCGCTCGAAAACATCCAGCCCGGCCGATGTCAAGTAGGTCTCGAGGTTCGCCGACGCCTCCCGGATTCGGGCGGGACCGAAGCGGTAGCCCGAACGGTAGCTTGAGGTGGCATCGAGTGGCACGCCCACGAAGACCACGTTGGCCCGCTCGTAGGGCTCATCGAAGCCGCCGAAACCCGGCTTGACCGGGGTAATCCATTCCATTCGCCAACCCCCTTATAGTGGGTCCCAAAAAGATTAAAAGCGATGCCCTCTGTGATGAACGATGAGGCACGTCCCGTGGCTAAGAACCTCTATTTCTTCGACGAGGGCGACGGTAAAGACAAGCGGCTTTTGGGCGGCAAGGGAGCTGGTTTATGCACAATGACGCAACTCGGACTACCCGTCCCCCCCGGTTTCGTAATCACCACCGAGGTCTGTAGGCGCTATTACGAAAGCGATGGCAAACTGCCGGGCGGGCTGATGGACGAAGTCGGGGCCGCAATGCGCAAGCTCGAGGGGCTCACAGGCAAGCGCTTCGGCGACCTGAACAACCCACTCCTCGTTTCCATTCGCTCCGGCGCGATGCTCTCGATGCCGGGCATGATGGACACCATCCTCAACCTCGGGCTCAACGATGAAAGCGTTGAGGGGCTGGCGAAGCGGACGAAAAACGAGCGGTTCGCCTATGACGCCTATCGCAGGTTCATCCAGATGTTCGGAAAGATCGTACTCGGGATCGATGGGGAGAAGTTCAACGATATTTTCGATAAGCACAAAGAGAGGGTGAGGGCAAAGCTCGACACCGATTTGAAAGCGGAGGATATGAAAAAAATAGTCAAGCGGTTCAAGCGGGTGGTGAGGGAGGAGACCAGCGAGGAGTTCCCCTCCGACCCACTCCGACAGCTCGAGCGGGCGATCAAAGCGGTTTTCGCCTCCTGGAACACCAAGCGGGCCCGAGAGTACCGAGAGTTTTATAAAATCCCCCACGACCTGGGCACCGCGGTCAATGTTGTCACCATGATTTTTGGAAACATGGGGGTCGACTCGGGGTCCGGCGTCGCTTTCACTCGGGATCCAGCCACCGGCGAGAAGGGGCTATACGGTGAATTTCTGTTCAATGCCCAAGGGGAGGATGTTGTGGCTGGCATCCGAACCCCCTTAAAGATAGCCGAACTCGGGGAAAAGTACCCTCAACTTTACACGCAGCTCCTCGACATCTCGGGGATACTCGAACGGTACTACCGCGAGATGCAGGATGTCGAGTTCACCGTCGAGCAGGGCAAACTGTACATGCTCCAGACGCGGGCGGGGAAGCGAACTGCCCAAGCAGCGGTGAAGATTGCGGTGGACATGGCTGGGGAGGGGCTGATCAACGAGCGGGAAGCCGTCCTGCGTGTGGATCCAAATCAAGTCGAGCAGTTGCTGCACAAGCAGATCGACCCGAGGGCAAAGGTCAAGGTGATCGCGAAGGGGCTCAACGCCAGTCCAGGCGCTGCAGTCGGGAAAGCCGTGTTCGACTCCGAGCGGGTCAAAGAGCTCGGGAACGCTGGGGAGAAGGTGATCCTTGTTCGGCCCGAGACAAACCCCGATGATGTGGGTGGGATAATCGCCTCGCTGGGGGTGCTCACCTCGAGAGGAGGGATGACGAGCCACGCGGCTGTGGTAACGAGGGGGCTTGGAAAACCCGCCGTGGTCGGCTGTGAGGCTCTCAAGATAGACTTGGAAGAGCGTATGTTCAAGGCAAACGGAACCACCGTAAAGGAAGGGGATATCATCACGATTAACGGCTCGGCGGGCGATGTCATCCTCGGCGAAGCCCCCCTCATAGAGCCGAAAATCTCCAAGGAGTTCGAGAAAATTCTCTCACGGGCGGACGAGTTCAAGCGGTTACAGAACTGGGCCAACGCCGACTACCCGCGAGACGCTAAACGAGCAAGGGAACTCGGGGCCCAAGGGATAGGCCTCTGCCGCACCGAGCACATGTTCTTCGAGGAGGAGCGACTTCCGCTCGTCCACCGCATGATCCTCGCCGAGACCGATGAAGAGCGCAAGGGCCCTCTCGAAAAACTGCTCGAAATCCAAAAGGGAGACTTTAAGGAAATTTTGAAGGAGATGGATGGCCTGCCCGTAGTGATAAGGCTCCTCGACCCTCCACTGCACGAGTTCCTGCCAAGCTACGAGGAGCTGCTCGAAAGGGTCGTTGAGTTGAGGACTAGAAAGCGTCTGAAACCTCGGGAGAAGCGAGAACTCGGGAAAAAGGAAAAGCTCTTGACGCGGGTCGAGGCGATGCGAGAGGCCAACCCGATGATGGGGCTCCGCGGGTGCAGGCTCGGGATAACCCATCCAGATATCAACGAGATGCAGGTCCGGGCGATATTCGAGGCCGCATGCGAGCTGAAGCGGGAGGGTCGCGACCCGAGGCCGGAGATCATGATCCCGCTCGTCGGGCATGTCAACGAGCTCAAGGTGGTGCGCGAGCAGCTCGAGCGGGTGGCGCGAGAAATCATGGCGAAGCACGGGGTCGAGGTGCCCTACAAGTTCGGCACGATGATCGAGGTGCCGCGAGCTGCCCTCACCGCCGACGAGATCGCGGAGTACGCGGAGTTCTTCTCATTTGGCACGAACGACCTGACGCAGATGACCTACGCCTACTCGCGAGACGACGCCGAGGGAAAGTTCCTCTTCCAGTACGTAAAGCAGGGGATACTCGAGGCGAACCCGTTCCAAACGCTCGACCGCAAAGGCGTCGGGAAGCTCATGCAAATCGGTGTGGAGCTTGGCAGGGGTAGGAGGCCCGAGCTGGAGATAGGGATATGCGGCGAGCACGGGGGTGACCCAGAATCGATAAAGTTCTGTCACGAGCTGGGTTTGGATTACGTGTCGTGCTCACCCTTCCGAATTCCGGTGGCCAGGATTGCTGCCGCCCACGCTGCGCTTCGCGCGGGTGAAGGTGAAAGAGAGCGCTATTTGTAGTTGCGTGTTCTGATTTCAAACTGTGGTGCGGGGGAGGGGATTTAAGCACCAATTTACTGGTAAAAATCTCCACTTGATTCACGATTACTGGGATAAAGCTCGAAGTGATGTGATTCCTGCTTATAAAAGTTTTGATCCAAGATCCAAGAGGCTTTGCACATAAATTAGATAGCTTAAAAATGCCGCTAACGTCGGGAGGGGATTCGGTTTATGATTCTGTTTATCTTTTGCGCTGCTCTTTTTACATCTATCATGCTCTTCGCCCCGGCACATACTCCCTTGCCAGATACGAAGAGCAGCACCACGACTCTAGGTTCATCGAGCCTGAATACCAGCCCAGGAAAAACCTCCGGCTCGTATTCGGTGTTCTCGAATCTGCGAGCTATATCCTCGAGATCAAACTTCCTGCCGAAGTCAACGGATGCCACGATATTCTGAACCTTGACCTTTGGCTCCGTTTTCACCTTTATACGTGCTTTCCTGAGCTTTCTCGTAAGCTTCCTTATCGCCTGCTTGGCGTCGCTCATGCTCCTAGCGCCGACGCAGTTCATCTTTCCCGATGCGAAGATGAGGAAAGATGCTCGAGGGTGGTCGGATTTATAGACAACACCAGGAAAACTCTCCGGGTCATAGCGTGCGCCATCCAGCGACCTAGCCAACTTCTCAAGGTTAAACTCTGTGTCCTCGTATGTGACCGAGAGCACGATATTTTGGATTTTAGTTCTTACCCCCGTCATCCCCTACCCCATACGATTAATTGGCGTGTGGTATTTGCCCATTTCGATTACCCTACCTCCTTCGCGGTCAACGCGACCAACTGGCTCATCTCACTTTTGACCGCCATAAGCAACCAAGGATGCTGGAATGAAAAAGTTTCATACATTATTCATTATTTATGGTGGCCCACACAATAATTAGGGGATAGTTATGGAAGGAAAAATAGAAAGCGGCCCAGTAGGGATAACGAAAGTAAAGGATCTGACGCCCCAGTTGAAGAATGTAAATGTGCTGGTAAAGGTCACGGGCGTTGGGGAGCCAAAAGAGATCCCTAGCAGATTTGGGGGAGAAACAAAGAAAGTAGCGGAGGCCAGAGTGGGCGACGAAACTGGAACAGTCATTCTTTCTTTGTGGCAGGACCAGATTGGGTCAGTCCAAGAAGGCGACGTTCTATCTATAGAAAACGGGTACATCTCGCTTGTGCAGGGACACATACACCTCAATGTGGGAAAATATGGTAAGATGACAAAATCTGACAAGGATATACCAAATGTTAGCTTGGAGGTTGATGTCAGTGCTGCAGAGCACGAGCGGGAGCGCAGGCAGTTCAGAAGAAGATATTAAACTAAGCCATGGACCAATTAAACTGCCCATTTTCCAAGCCCAAAAATCGACCAATCCAAATCTGGCGGGTTTTGGTACAGAGTAGCAACGGCATAAGGGTGACTTTGGCATCTTATGAAATATTTATAGCTGACTTAAGCAACACAGAATGGTGATTTTTCATGATTGTCGGGCTTATACCGGATGGTAACCGTAGATACGCTGAAAAATACGGTATATCCGAGGCCGAGGTATTTAGAAAGGGCGTAGAAACACTAAGGACGTTCCTAGACTTCTGTTCTCAAAAGGATGTCTCGCATATAATTGTTTATGCTTTGAGCGAAGATAATCTCAAAAGACCCAAAGAAAAGCTCGACGAGGTATTCGCTCTTTATGAAAAAGAGTTTCGAAAATACTTGGACTCGAATTCAGAAGTTCATCAAAAACAGATTAATTTTCAGTTTTATTCCACACAACGAGACGTATTCCCAGTTTCTTTGAGGGATGTAATGGATCAACTTACCGAAGCCACTAAAGCCTATACAAGACACTGTGTAGTGTTTCTAATGGCATGGAGTGCTCAACATGAATTTTTGAATGCTTGTTTGAAAGCATCTAGGGAACCGGAATCAGAGGTGAAGTCTCTTTTGATGGTAGATATCGAACCTGATCTAATAATAAGAACAGGCAATCTTCAAAGATTGTCCGATTTCTTAAGTATTCAAGCACGATATTCTGAGCTTTACTTCATCAAAAAACTATTTCCTGAATGCACAGAACAAGATTGGGGGGCGGCCTTCAGTTGGTACCATGCGCAAGAAAGGAAATTTGGGCGTTGATGATCACAAACCCAGCGTTGTTGGAGTTGCGCGCCAAGAACGGTTGCGCTAACACGAAGTTTAATCTTAAAAGTCTTGAAGAAATTTTATGAAAAATGAGAACCTGAAATTCACCTCGGAAGCACCGATTTTTATTTAATGAAAGGGTATATACAGTCAGATGCGTTTAG
>JAUWYN010000007.1 GCA_030615805.1 Hadesarchaea archaeon
GAGCAGGCGCTTGTTGTTGTCGAAGTACTCCCGCGCTCGCTCGGGCTCGATCCGCCAGTAATAGACGTACCATCCGCTGTGCTCGTCCCGGACCCTGCGGTAGCTCACCACGCGGTTCTCGTACAGGTCGTAGAGGATCTTCCGTACGAGGTTCACCCGCATACCTACACGTTTGGCTACCTCATCGTCGGTGATCTCCTCCCCCATGAGCGCCTTCGCTACCTCATGCCCGTGCCCGCCTGCTATCTGGGCGAGGATCTCCCTTGGAACGGGGTCCTCCGGCGGCTTCTGCCGGGGCTCTTTCTTCTTTTTGACGGGTTTCTCAACCGTTTTTTTGCCCTTGACAATTTTCTTGCCCATTTCATCCCCACTCCATGAGCCAGTAACTCTATGCTAAAAACTCATAAATAAAACTACCGTGCGAAAAACACGCTAATAAAAGATTCTTATCCGATTTTTTCGTCTTTTTTGCCCTTATGGCTCGGGATTATCCCTAATTTCCCGTTAAAAAACTATTTTTAAGTTCTGAGCCCCCAAAAGAGTCTAATGAGGAAAATAACGGGCGCAGCTACCTCCGAATGGGGCTGATACGCGATATAGACTTTCTCAGGCATGCCTCCCGCTCCCGAAAACGTTCGCCCTTATCGTTTCGATGAGTGAGCTCAAATTGGTGCGCTCGAGCGACGAGATGGGGATGGTGAAACTTGTCACGTCGTTCAGGGCCATGAGCTTGCGTTCGAGCTCCTCGGGAGGGACTAGGTCGACCTTGTTGAGAGCAGCGACGACCCGCACGGGGTACTCGGCTAGCACCTCGCGAGCCACCCTGAACTTTCGGAGAATTTCGGGCAAGGGTTCGGCGACATCGAGCACGAGCACCACGAGGTCGGCTAGGTAGATCTCCTCGAGCGTGGCCTTGAATGCCTCGACCAGCGAAGGGGGCAGGCCGTCGATGAAGCCCACGGTGTCGGTGAGCAGGGCCTTCCGGCTCGCCTTCAGGGCGCGCGTTCGCGGCATGAGGGTGGTAAAGAGCATGTCATCGACTTCGGCGTTTGCGGCGGTTAGAGCGTTGAGCAAGGTCGACTTCCCGGCATTCGTGTAACCAGCGAGCGCCACGAGCTTGAAGCCTCGACGATGTCTTCGCTTGCGCCGTTGCTCCCTCACCTTGGCAACTGATTTGAGCTTTCGCCTCAGGTTCGCGAGCTTCCGCTTGATTGTGTCGTGGCGGACATCCACATCGTACTCGCCACCGCCCCGAAAGCCGGGCTGCTCTACCATGGTCATAGCGCGCACTTGTTCCCGAATGCGCGGCAACTCGTAGCTCAGCCTAGCGTACTCGACCTGAAGCTTCGCCTCGGGTGACCCTGCGCGCATCGCGAAAATCTCGAGGATGAGCTGGAAGCGGTCGATCACCTCGACCCCCACGAGCCGCGAGAGCTTGAAGGCCTGTGAGGAGGTGAGCTGGTTGTTAAAGATGACGCGCTCGACCCCGTTCGACCTGACCAAGCCCGCGAGCTCATTGACCTTGCCCTTGCCTACGAGGTAAGCGGGATCTGGTTTCCGTACTTGCTCAAGCGTGCCGACGACCTCGTGGTTGAGCGTTCGCGCTAAAGCTGCGAGCTCCCCCAGGCTGGATCTTTCGCCGGGCGAGCGGCGTTCGACAAGCACGACGCGCATGAGCACCAATTAAACTGTGTCGGGTAACTCAAAAAAGGTAGGGATTGCTTGAGAAAACAATGGTTGCAATTCTCCCATTAAGTCGTTGTTACTATTCTCGCTGGAGTAGCTCAGTCTTTAGCAAGATATCACAAGCTTATCGATGAACAAAATTGAAAATATCCGTATCTATGGAAATCTCATCCAGAAGGTATGACCTCAATTTCCACTGAAAACTTAAAAGCGCACCTCAACAGAGTATTTCAAGGAGAGATAAAATTGTCGGGTGCAGTCAAACCCAAGGAACAGGGAACCAGCGCTTTTGACGAGAGCTACATCACGGATTACATCCACAGCTTGGAGCACCGCATCCGCGATCTGGAGCATGAAAAACGCTCGCTCGAGAGCCGGCACCTGCGAATCGAGCGAGAACTCCGGAGCCTTCAAGCCGAGTTCGACCGCATCCGCGCGCCACCGTTGATTTCCGCAACCCTCCTCGACGTGCTCGAAGATGGGCGCGCAGTCGTTCGAAGCAGCGCCGGGCCGCACCTCGTCGTCGCCGCGTCACAGTTCATCAAGCCCGAGCAGCTCAAGCCGGGCATACGGGTCGCGCTCAACCAACGAAACTTCAGCATCATGGAGGTGCTGCCCTCGAAGAAGGACCCGCTCGTGCTCGGGATGGAGATCGAGGAGGCGCCCGATGTGAGCTACAGCGATGTTGGCGGGCTGGAGAACCAGATTCAGGAAATTCGAGAGAGCGTTGAACTCCCCATGCTCAAGCCGGAGCTTTTCAAGAAGGTGGGAATCGAGCCGCCCAAAGGGGTGCTCCTCTACGGCGCCCCGGGGACAGGGAAAACCCTCCTTGCCCGAGCGGTCGCCCACGAAACCCGCGCGACGTTCACCCGCGTGATAGGCTCCGAACTCGTGCAAAAATATATAGGTGAAGGAGCCCGGATGGTGCGCGAGATGTTCGAACTGGCCCGGGAGAAGGCGCCCTCTATCGTCTTCATCGATGAGCTGGATGCGATCGGGGCCCGCCGCCTCGACACCTCGACGAGCGGCGACCGCGAGGTTCACCGCACCCTCGTGCAGTTGCTGGCAGAGGTGGATGGATTTGACCCCCGGGGCGATGTCAAAATCTTGGCCGCGACCAATCGCCCGGACATCCTCGACCCGGCGTTGCTCCGCCCAGGGCGCTTCGATAGGCTCATTTATTTCCCACTGCCCGACGAGAAGGCACGAGTTGTAATCTTCAAAATTCACGTGAAGAGGATGAACGTCGTGAAGGACGTGGACGTGAAGGAGCTCGTGAAGCGGACCGAACGGGCAACCGGTGCCGACATCAAAGCGATCTGCACCGAGGCCGGCATGTTCGCGATCCGCGATGGACGGGAGCGGGTCGAGCGGGGAGATTTCGACCGAGCCATCGC
Organism: Hadesarchaea archaeon; assembly: GCA_030615805.1. Taxonomy (GTDB): domain Archaea; phylum Hadarchaeota; class Hadarchaeia; order Hadarchaeales; family Hadarchaeaceae; genus DG-33. Next base: position 3,084 of record JAUWYN010000007.1, read on the forward strand.
AAAGGTCTTGCCCCCCATCAAGATGCCCGAGGTGTCGACGCCGGAGAAGATGTTCGGCTACTAGTTAAATATTTTTAAAATAATTTTCTTCTCATCACGCGTAGGTTTTGTTTACAACGACAATATAAAATAGAAAACCCAGCGCCAGAAGTAGCCATAAACGAACCCACCCTATCTCCACAAAATTCTTATTTGAGGAGCTTCACTTCCTAAATTGGCACGGATGATGTTATGACATCGTCTGAGCTTCGGCGATGATTCGATGATGGGCGAACTGACGTGCCATCACTAAAATTTTTTCACTACTTCACTCAATCTTCGGTTTTACTTTCGGCAACTTCGCCAGCGCTTTTTTGACCGATTTGGCCGGGTATTCGTAGTCAACCAATTTCTTCGCGAGGTATGCATCGTAGGCCCCTAAATCGAAGTGCCCGTGACCGCTGTTTGCGAAGAAAATCGTTTTTTTCTTGCCAGTTTTCTTGCACCTTAAAGCTTCATCAATCACTGCCTTCACGCAGTGTGCCGTCTCTGGAGCTACGACGATCCCCTCTGTTCGCGCAAATGTTATGGCTGCTTTGAAGACCTCTGTTTGGTGAAAGGCAACCGCTTCCATCACACCCTCTTTGGTTAATTTGCACAAAAGTGGTGCATCGCCATGATAACGGAGCCCGCCCGCATGAATTGGCGGTGGAATAAATTCGTGACCCAAAGTATACATCTTCAGCAATGGGGTTGTTTTAGCCGTATCACCAAAATCATACGCGTAAGGGGCTTTTGTTAGAGTTGGACAGGCTTTCGGCTCACACGATACCACGCGCAAGTCCGGCTTCTCCCCGGTTAGCTTATCCCCGATGAATGGAAAACAGGCACCAGCGAAGTTGCTTCCGCCGCCCACACACCCGAACATGACATCGGGATAGTCCCCAGCCATCTCGAATTGTTTTTTGCACTCCAAGCCCACGACGGTTTGATGTAGCAGGACGTGGTTGAGCACACTTCCGAGCGAGTACTTTGTATCCTCATGCGTTACAGCGTCCTCGATGGCCTCGGAGATCGCGATTCCCAAGCTGCCGGGACACTTCGGATCCTTTTTTAACATCACCTTTCCAAATTTCGTCCGCTTGCTCGGACTCGGGATGCATTCGGCACCCCAAGTCTCCATTAGTATTCGTCGGTAGGGCTTTTGTTCGTAGCTGACCCGGACCATGTAAATCGTGCAATCCAGGCCGAACAAGCAAGTGCCGAAAGCGAGCGCGCTTCCCCACTGACCTGCTCCCGTCTCGGTGGCCATCCTCGCTACACCCTCCTCCATGTTGTAATACGCTTGCGCTACGGCCGTGTTCGGCTTGTGACTTCCGGGTGGGCTGACCCCTTCCCATTTATAATAGATCTTCGCCGGAGTTTTCAGGGCTTTTTCTAATCTCACCGCCCGATACAGCGGCGTCGGTCTCCAAAGTCGGTAAATTTCTCGGACTTCTTCTGGTATCGGGATCCACCGCTCTTGGCTGACCTCCTGCTTTATCAACTCCATCGGAAAAATCGGGGCCAACGCTTCCGGACCGATAGGTTCTCCGGTCGCTGGGTTCAAGGGTGGATCGAGAGGCGTCGGGAGGTCAGCCTGGATATTGTACCAAGCTTTCGGGATCTCATCTTCGTCAAGAAGGAATTTTATTTGAATTATCTCACCCCTCTATTTCTAAGCATAGTACTATTTTAAATCTTTTTAGTACAATTTTGTACATTTTAGAAAAGGAGAAGGAGAAAACCAAAGTCCCTGCTCGCGTTCGGCGCATATTTTCTCATTCGATACGTGCCGATGCTTTTTTAGCTAACGAGCGCATGAACCTGTAAGTCCGCGTGCCCAGCCCCAGCGTCTCGATCTTGAGGAGGTCTTCGGGCTCGTCGATGTCGAGGGCGACGGTTGGGGAGCGATACACTCGTGGCCTCACCCCTGCCCGAGAAGCTTCCTTCACGTGCAGCGGAAAACTTTCCCCCCCGAATCTGAGGTTGATGAGGACAGGTGGACGTAGGAAGAGGGCATTGGTGCCCTTAGCCTTCGAGGGGGCTATCACGACATCCTTCGGTGCGGATGCCATCACGATGAGATTTTCAACATCGGCACTTTTCAGGAGCGGCAAGTCGGCTGGCAGGATCAGCACCGAGTCCACGCCCTTGGAAATCGTGTGGCGAATCGCAAGCTTCAGCGCTTCGTTCAGCCCCAAGTCAGGCTCAGCGACACCCTCGGCACCGTGGAGACGGGCAAAACTCAGCACCCTCTCGTCAGGTGAAACGACGATGGCGCTGGCGATGGAGGGCGCTTGGTGCACCGCCCCCAGCACGTCCGCTAGCATGGAGAGCACGAGTCGGCACCGCTGCTCGGGGACCAATACTGCACTCAGGCTCGACTTCGCTTCGCTCAGACGCTTGACTGGAATGACTGCCCAGACCGGCATGTAAATCAAAGACATTTATGGCACCGCATATCTTTATGATGGTATTCAGGTGAGCTCCAATCCCCGGTTCGGACGGGAAATCAGCTACTCCCGCAACGTCTTCTTGCCCATCACGAACCTCTGCCGCAACCGATGCTCCTACTGCGGATTCAGACGCGACCCGAACGATGGCGCTTGGTTCATGTCCCCCGAAGAGGTGCTTGAACTCGCCGAGCGAGCGAAGACGGCTGGCTGCTCGGAGGCCCTACTCGCGCTCGGGGAGCAACCAGAGGTTCATGCTGAGGCTAAACGAATGCTCGAGGAATTTGGTTATAAAAACATGATCGATTATCTCAAGAATCTCTGCAAACGCATTTTGGAGCTGGGCTTGCTTCCTCACACCAACGCCGGTTTGCTGAACGAGCGAGAGCTCCAGCACCTGCGACGATTCAACACGAGCATGGGGCTGATGCTCGAGTGCGCAGCCGAGCTCCCAGCGCACGCACAAAGCCCTGGCAAGGACCCCCAGCTCCGCCTGAAAACCATCAAGGCAGCAGGAAAACTTCGGATTCCTTTCACCACTGGCCTGCTCGTGGGCATCGGGGAGAGTTTCGAGGAGCGGATTCGATCGCTGCTGACCCTTCGGGAGCTACACGAGCGCTATGGCCACATCCAGGAGATCATCATCCAGCCATTCGAACCCAAGTCTGGCACCCCCATGGGGAACCACCCACGACCAAGCGGGCCAGAACTCCTCACGACCGTCGCCCTCGCGCGCTCTATCATGCCAGACATGAACCTGCAGGTGCCGCCGAACCTCCTGGCGAACGTTCGCCATCTCTTGCTGGCCGGGGCTAACGATCTCGGCGGGATCTCACCGGTGACGCCAGATTTCATCAACCCGGAACACCCTTGGCCGAGCGTTGCAGAGCTTCGAGCCACGATCGAGCGCGCTGGATTTGTGCCGCGTGAGCGTTTGCCAATCTACCCGCGCTACGCGAGGGATGAGAGATTCATGTCGAGGGAGGTTAGGGAGCGTGTCCTCGAGCTTGTTGACGAGGATGGATATCGCGCCTGCTGAGCCGGAGCTCGAGGGAATTTTGCGACGAGCGCTGGCTGGCGAGGAGCTGAGCGTGACCGAGGGCGAACGGTTGCTTCAAGCCGAGGGCGAGGAACTCGGCGCGTTGGTTCGGGCGGCTGACGAGGTGAGGCGGCGTAGGGTTGGAGAAATCGTCACCTACATTATCAATCGAAACATAAACTTTAGTAACATTTGTGTTGGTAACTGCAAGTTCTGCGCGTTCAGACGTTCACCTAGTGACCCTGACGCTTATGTGCTGACGCTTGAGCAGATAATGGCCAAGGTCAGAGAGGCTGTGCGCTTTGGGGCAACCGAGGTCTGCGTGCAGGGGGGCTTGCACCCCGGGTTTGGTTTGGAAAATTACCTCGACATACTTCGGACCATCAGAAAAATCTCGTCAAACATTCACATCCACGCCTTCTCTCCCGCCGAGCTCGACCACATCGCCAAGCAAGAGGGATTGCCCATCGAGGAGGTGATCAAAACGCTTCACGACGCAGGGCTGAATTCGGTTCCGGGTACGGCAGCTGAAATCCTCGTCGACCGCGTTCGAGACATCATCTGCTCGAAAAAAATCTCCACGAGCCGGTGGGTCGAGATCATCAAAACCTGTCACCGTCTGGGCCTCCCAACGACCGCGACGATGCTCTACGGCACCGTCGAGACCCCCCACGAGCGAGCCCAACATCTGGCGCTCATACGCGAGATTCAGCACGAGACTTGGGGCTTCACGGAGTTCGTCCCGCTGGCGTTCATGCCTTACAACACCCCGCTTTGGACCGATGGCGAACGTTCGCCACCGAGCATTGTCGAGAACTTGCGCGTGCATGCGGTCGCGCGGCTGATGCTGGCGGAGTACATCGATAACATCCAGACATCTTGGGTGAAGCTAGGGTCGCTGGGGACTCAGCTCATGCTTTGCGCCGGGGCAAACGACCTCTCGGGAACGCTGCTTGAGGAGAACATAACGCGGGCTGCGGGGGGGAAGCTGCAGGCGATGCTACCCCGAGAGCTGGAGGAATTGATTTTAGAATTACGGCGCATACCCCGCCAACGGACGACGACCTACGAATTGATTTGACAGTAATCCAAAGTTTGGTTTTGAAATTTTTCTACGATCCCCAACTTCCCCGATTTGAGCTTTGAAATTTCGTGATCAAACCCGATTGGAGACAACCCCCCGACGAACCCCAGCCAGCGATAGCACTTCGCGCGCGAGCCCAACCCTCGAGGGAAGGTCCGGCATAAGGAGGTCTGTAAGCACGACCCGAATCCCGAACCTCTCGATGCTTTCCGCCATTTTCTCGTCCCTCCGATCGATGAGCATGGCGCTCGCGACCTCTTGGTAGATGCGCGCGACCCCGAGCGAGCTCACCTTATACCCGATCCCCCGCATGAGCTCCCCCGCAGGGCCGCTCACCGCCGCGTCCCCCACGATCGGGCTGACCACAATCACCCTCTCCCGATTCCGGAGCAGGGCGACCTTGATCTCCTCGATCGCCATGATGGGCCCGATGCTTGTCACGGGGTTGCTTGGCCCGATGACCACCGCTCGTGATTTATGGATGGCATCGAGCACCCCGAGGGCAGGCTTCGCATTTTCCACCCCTTCGAAGCTCACGCTCTTGACCTTGTCCGCCGCGCGCCGAGCCACCCAGAATTTATGGAAGCTGAGGGTGCCCGCCTCGGTTTCGATGCGCGTCTGAACTCGATCGTTTGACATCGGGATGACATTTGCTCGCACACCTAGGTTAGCGCAAAGCTCCTTTGTGGCTTCCGGGAGCGTCTTACCGCGCTTGAGCAACAGCGTGCGCCGAAGCTTTACCGCCCGGTCCCGGTCCCCAATCCGGAGGAGTTCCCGTTCGCCCAAGCGCCCTAGCAACTCGTGACAGGCGAAGGTGTCCCCGCGGATGCCGTACCACGTTTCCTCGTTCACGATGCCCGCGAGCGTGTACATCACGGTGTCGAGGTCGGGAGCCACGTGCAATCCTGAAACCTCTATGTCCTCGGCAGTGTTGACTATAATCGAGAGATCCTCCGGTTCGAGCAGGCGAGCGATTCCTTGAAGGAGCTTTGGGGTCCCGGTGCCGCCCGAAAGAACCGCTAGCACTCGATCACCTGAACAGATCTTGCTCTGAGGGCCTCACGAGCTCCCGGGCGCTCCCATAGCTTCGATCGTATGATGCGCCCTTCACTACGACGACTGGAGTACCCTCGCTCGCTTCACCCATCACCGAGACCGCTGCCGCAGCTAGGGCATCGGCTGGTGAGGTTATCGTTGCCTCGAGTTCCTTACCGTAGAGGTCACGCTTGCCCCGAAGGTCCTGCAGGGGATTCATCCCGGCGACCCCAACGGCGACACCCACACAACCCCGCCTGAAGGCCCGCCCCTGGGTGTCGCTCAGGATCACCGCGATATCTACACCTAGCTTGCGCTTTATCGCTTCGCGGATTCTGTCTGCGCTGGCATCCGGGTCGTCTGGCAAAATAGTCACGTGTTCCGAATCCACATTTGAGTGGTCGACTCCCGCGTTCGCACACACGAACCCGTGTTTGGTGCGCGCTATCAGCACGTGGCGGAGGCGCACGATCTCGCTCGACTGCCGCAGGATGACCTCGACCTCCCGGGGGTCCTTGTCGAGCTGGGAAGCTATCCGCCCGGCGAGTCCGCCCGGCTTTACCTCGCGCAAGTCGATGACATTCCCTTCAGATTTTGAAACAACCGTCTGTGCTACGACGAGGACATCGTTTTTCTCGAGCTGAAGGTTTTGCTCCTGGGCCGCACACGCGATGAGCTCACCAAAATCATCGCCCTTTTTTACCTTCGGTATCCCCTTGAGAGCTATGAGCTGCACCCAAACACCGACGGTATTATTAGCGCATCCGCCTTAAATCCGAGGAGGGTTGAAGTTGAAATTTGGTGTGGAATTCGTCCCTTACCTGAAACTGGACGCCCTGATCAAGCTGGCCCGATTGGTCGAGCGCTCCGGCTTCGAGCAGATCTGGGTCTGCGACCACTACCACAACCGCTACGTTTACCCTGTGCTCACCCAGCTTGCGCTCGAGACGCGCCGAGTGAAGCTCGGCCCGGGCGTGACGAACCCATATCTAGTTCACCCCACTGTGACCGCCGCTGCCATCGCGACCCTCAACGAGATCTCGCGGGGGCGGATGCTGCTTGGAATCTCGGCTGGGGATCCCTTCTTCCTCGCGACGGTGGGGGTGGAGCGGCGAAAGCCGGTCACGGCAGTGCGGGAGGCGACCCACATCATCCGTGAACTCCTCGCAGGGAACCGCGTGAGCTTCACGGGGGAACTCTTCTCGTGCCGAGGCGCGGGGCTCAGGTTCAAATCAGTGCATAAAATTCCCATCTACATCGGCGGACGACGGCGGCGAATACTCGAGCTCGCGGGCTCGGTCGCCGATGGGGCCCTCATCAACGCCTCGCATCCCGAGGATATCCGGGAGTGCATCAGGTACATCAAGCGAGGGCTGCGGGCGAGCGGGAGGAAACCCGAAACATTCGACTTCGTCGCATACCTTGCCGTGTCGGTCGGGAGGGACGTGAGAAAAGCGAGGAACGTGGCCCGCGGGGTGGTCGCGTTCGTTACCTCATCAGCCTCCTGTGCATCGCTCGAGCACCACGGCATCGGGGACGATGAGGTCGAATCTATCCGCCGCCTGCTCAGGACCGGAGAGTTGAAAAAGGCCCGTATGGCGGTGACCGAGCGCATGATCGATGCATTCTCGGTTTGTGGCCCAGTCGATGAGCTCGTCGCGCGCGTCGAGGAACTGAAGCGTCTTGGAGTAACCCGCACGGTGATAGGGTCGCCGATGGGGCCAGAACCCGCTAAAGCCGTGCGATCGATTGCAAAAGCTCTTCTTTAGGAGCGGGCGGCTGTTTCTGTAGCCAGACGGGTAGGATTTTGCCCTGCAACTTGAGCCGCTCAAGCTCCCCCGCTGCCCTAAGCTTCTTCTCCCTCGAGACCTTTCCAATCACCTTGATGCCAAGCTTGACCTTTTCAAGTTCGAGCACTTCGAGTTCCCTGAATTTACGCGCGATGTCGAATGCCTCAGAGCCCACCTGCGTCCGGATGAGCACCGTCGACCGGCCGAGGGGAGACCCGACCGCACCCACCGAGATGTCCGCTAGCTCGGCCGCGTAATCGAAACAGATTTTGCAGGGCGAGCAAGCGTACCGCTTTACCGCTTCCAATGCCAGCTCGCGCCTGGGCTTGCACCTGCGGTAGATGATGAACCGCCCCCGCTTGATGTCGAACTTCACGACCTCGTGAAGTGGGGTGCGGAGCTGCCTCTCGATAACGCCCCTGAACAAGCTCTCGTACTCAAACGCATGCCCGCAAAATAGCCCTAGGTGGAGCCTGATAGTCTCGCTCAGGCGGCGGTTGGTGAGCTTCGAGAGCACGAACCTGCGCGAGGCGGCGATCTGGCAGGGTGTGCCCACAATTGCCACGCGCGAGCGGTAGTGAAGGTCGGCCGCGTCCCTCAGCCCCAAGAAGAGCGGCCCCCTCGCGTACTTCGTGCCCGCGCAGGCGATGAGCTCCTCGCGGGTCGTCGCAACCCTGGGGTAGGGCTGCCATGGCAGGGAGCCTACACCCATCACGACGGCGCCATCGATGAATCCGTCCTCGAGGAGCGATGCTAAGAGGGAGGTGACCGCCCCGCCATCTTGGGCGCGCGCCTTGATATCCGGGGACTTCGCCTCGACCGAAAGCGCTTGCCGATAGATGCCGAGCACCTCCTCGTCCGATGACCCCCTCCCGAAAATTTTTCGCTCGAGCCCCCTCTGGTCGATTACCTGCGGACACTCCTCATAACATATGCCGCAGTTTATGCACGTCTTTTTTAAAGCCGGCATCTCCTTCTCCATCGCGAGGCACTCATATGGGCACGAGGCGACGCATGCCCCACAGGCAAGGCAGTAACCCGGGGTCGTCACCTCCTTTATGAGGTCGCTAAATACTTTGATCATCCTCACCGCCTCAAGCGGCCATATCGCTCGGGATCGTGAAAAGGCCAGCCCACGACTTCGGCCGAGCGAGGCCTGCCGCGGACCTCCACCGAAATCTTCTCCCCGGGCTCGAGTTCCGGCGTGGCGTAGCCCATCGCTATCCCGACCTTGAGGAGCGGCGAGAAAGTGCCCGAGCTGACGAAGCCGACCTCTTGACCATCTTTAAACAATTTGTACCCCTGCCTCGGAACCCCCGCCTCGAGCATCCGCAGCCCTATGCGGGCGCGCTTGAGCCCGGCGGCCTTTTGCTCGAGCAAGCGTTCGCGGCCGATGAATTCTCCCTTCTCGAATTTGACCACGAAGTCGATTCGCGCCTCCAAAGGGGTGATCTGCTCGGTCAGCTCGTGGCCGTAAAGACACAGCCCGACTTCAAGGCGTGTTGTATCGCGTGCACCCAATCCACAAGGTTTGATTCCGAGCCTCTCGCCAGCTTGTAGCAAAGCGTTGTAGAGTTTTTCACCTCGTGTGGGATTTGAAGCTGGCTCATCGGTGATGTAGAGTTCGAACCCATCCTCGCCCGTGTAGCCGCTCCTGCTCACGAGCACTTGGACCCCGGCGACTTCTGTGAGGGCGGCCTTGAACCGCTTGAGTTGCGTGAGCTCGAACCCCGTGAGCTGCTGGAGCACCTCCTGAGCTCGAGGCCCCTGCAGCGCCAGCAGGATCGTGCTCATCGTGACATCCTTCACCTTGACCTCCTTGCCCGCGTGCCGGGTTAGCCAAATGCTGATCTTCTCCACGTTGACAGCGTTGCACACGATCATGAACTCCTGCTCGCCTAGGCGATAGACGAGCCCATCATCTTTCGTGCCGCCGCGTTCGTTCAATATCGTGGAGTAATGAGCGCTCCCGATTTTGAGTTTGGAAATGTCGTTCGAGGTCACGTGCTGGAGGAATGCCGTGGCCCCCTCCCCCGTCACACGAAACTCACCCATGTGGCTGACGTCGAAAAGCCCGACCGCGTTGCGGACCGCGAGATGTTCCTCGGTAACGCTCGTGTACTTGACCGGCATCTCCCAGCCAGCGAACGGCACGAACTCTGCGCCCAAAGAGCGGTGGATTTGGGCTAGGTGCAGCTGCTTCATCTCAGGCCCAGTTAGCGATGGTGAATGGAAAACTTAAAGTTTGTGAGTTTAGCTCGTGACAATGTACCCGTATTCACCTAGGGACAACCTCCTTGACGAATCCGCAGCGCTTACACTTGAGAACCACCTTCGGGTTGAGCCCCACGACAAAATCGAAGTCAGTTCCCAAGCACACCGGGCATGGGTTGCCGTCGCTCTCCGGGAAATCATCTGAAACCTCCCCGATTAGGTCCCTGGCATTTCTGAGGCGACTGAACATCGCTCCTCCCGATCCTCCCCTCAACCTGTCACCCCCACGCCTTTGCGAGGAGGTTGTTTATATGAGGGAAAATTTGCGTCAAAGCTTTATTCACGCTGCTCGAGTTCTAGCCGGGCGTGGACGCGTGGCGAAAGCCGTGCTGGGCAAGGCGGAGGTCGGTGGGAGCAGGCCCGTAGCGATAATTTATGCTCTCAACCTGAGCCCCGACACCTTTTATAATGACTCGTTGGTTCGAAGTGAGCGAGAAGCCGTTGGGAGGGCCTCGAAGGCGCTCGAGGGCGGCGCCCACATCATCGACGTGGGGGCGATGAGCACAGGGCCGAAGTCGAAGTCGATTCCACCCAAACGAGAGATGCGTGAGTTGATCCCGGTAATCAGAACCCTAGCTCGCGAGTTCGATGCCCCCATTTCGGCCGACACCCAGCGGGCGGAAGTCGCAGATGCAGCCATCAGTGCCGGGGCAACGGTGATCAACGACATCAGCGGGCTCAAGTCGGATCCCGAGATGGCGGGGGTCATCGCTGATGCTGGGTGCTCGACCGTGCTGATGGCGACGAAGCGCGCACCCGGAGACGTCTACGATATCGACGAGATCCGCCGAGCCCTCCGGGGGAGCCTGCACATATGCCACGAGCATGACATTCCCCTCAGAAAAGTCGTCATCGACCCAGCCGTCGGGTACTGGCCGGCCAGACTCGAGCGCCTGGGCGAGCGCGCGAACAAGCCGTATGGAAAACGAGCTTACCCAGCCGCAACCTTTTTCGACCTGCGAATCCTAGCTGAGCTAGGGAGGCTGAGGGGGTTGAACCGTCCGATCTGCGTCGGGATCTCGAGGAAGACTTTTGTTGGTAAAGTGCTCGACCTGCCAGACCCGGCCGATCGCCTCGTGGGCTCGCTCGCCGCGACTGCGATAGCGGTGCTCAACGGCGCGAGCGTGGTTCGGACCCACGATGTGCTGGAAACCATCCAAGCCATTCGGGTGGCCGAAGCGATTCGAGATGCGGGGGGGAAGGGATGAGAGTCCTCGGCCTCAGCATGCGACTGATCAAGCCGGGCGACGACCTAGGCAAGCTCATCGTACGAGCATCGGAGCAGGCGGGTGGCCTCCGGGACGGAGATGTCCTGGTGGTCGCCTCGAAGGCAGTCGCGACCGCACAGGGTCGGGTGCGGGAACTCGCGAGGGTCCGTCCATCGGCGCGCGCCCGAAAGCTCGCGACTCAAGCGGGCCTCGAACCGGAGTTCGTCGAGCTCGTGCTGAGGAGAGGGGGGCGCGTGGTGCGGGCGGCCAAGGGGGTGATCCTGACACTCAAGGGGGGAGTGCTCTGCGCAAACGCGGGGGTCGACAGCTCGAACGCCCCGCCAGGCCACGTCGTGCTCATGCCCGCTAAGCCGAACCAAGCCGCACAAGTGCTGCGGCAAGCGATCGCGCGGCGGACGAACGCTAGGGTTGGGGTGATAATCGTCGACAGCAACGTCAAGCCCCTTCGCCTGGGCACGGTTGGTCAGACCATAGGGGTGGCGGGACTCGAGCCCGTCGTCGATTGCAGGGGGCAGCACGACCTCTACGGCAAACCGCTGCGCATCACCTTTCGGGCGCTCGCGGACCAGCTGGCCACCGCCGCGCAGCTCGTGATGGGGGAGGCCGCGGAGAGGGTTCCCGTGGTCATCGTGCGGGAGGCTGGGGTCGAACTCGCCGAAAAACCGAAGCACTCACCAAAGATCTCTCCCAAGCGGTGCATTTACTTCAACGGCCTGAAGCTTTCGAAGAAATCTTAGTGGGCCCGCGGGGATTCGAACCCCGGATTTCACCGTGTGAGGGTGATGTCTTAACCACTGGACCACGGGCCCGAGTAAAATTTGGTGGTTCGATATTAAACTTTTAGAATTGAACTTTTGGGGCAAGGGGGGCTACGTGAGTTCGAGAATCGCGGCTGAGTTTCATTTCTCCAATCGTTCTAGAACTTTCTCGAGTCTCGCTAGCATCTCCCGCTTCAGCCCGATGAAGACTCCGCCGGGCTTGCCGCTCACGAAGGTCGCCTCATTCGGCTTGATAATCTCATTCAAAATTGGTGACTCGATGTCGATGTGCGGGATCTTCGAGCGGGTCGCGGGGTCACGCTTGTGGATATAGACTCGCGCTTTAATTTCTATCTTGCTCTTGGCAGGTCCGGTCATGTTAACTCCACCATAGTTTATTTATGTTCATAAATTTAATGTAATCAGGTGACAGCTTGGGAGGTTACCTGTTACCCTACGCCCCCAGCTACCATGCCACCAAGGCTTTGGGTGGAGGTTGTTTATTTAGGGGAAAACAATGGCTGAAATAAGAAAATAATTCTATCCAATCTCAACAATCGCTTGGTCCGCATCCACTACTAGCTTATCTCCTGTCTTGATCTTATCGATGTCAATTCCGTCAACACAGGGAATGCCTGCTAAGATTACTCCAGTCGCCACGATTGTCTCAGTCTCCTTGTTCACGATTGCGACAGGCGCCACACCGTTCTTCTTCAAACCATAAATCACATATGACCCAACCGTGGAGCCCTTCCCTTGAGGAAAAACCAAGATTTTATTCTTCACCGACTTGCCCTCGAGCTCGTGCCCCTTCTCGATGACGATCCCGGTCTTCGCATCTATCCCGCCGTAGAACCCGATTGGCTCCTTCGAAACAATTGCCTCACCTTTCGCTTTCCCTGGACTAATCATTCGACCCTTCATTCCAACACCCTTTTCAGCAGCTCGTCGATGTTGCCGAAAACGACCTCTTGCTTGCAGAAGCCCGGCAGATAATTCGCGGCCTTGCCGGAGTTGACGCCCGTCGTCTTGTACCCCATACGCTCGATCGGCGAGACGACCATGCAGGTGTCGGCGACCACCTTGCCCCCTGCCTTCTCTATTACCTCGGTGAAGCCCATTCGGTTCGCGGCCTCCCGCATGACACGAGAGGTGCAGATCCAAACCGGTTTCTTGAGTCGCTTCCCCTCGAGCTTGCTGGCGAGCGCCGCGATCTCTCGGAGGGATGCGTGGGGGCACCCGAAAATAATTATATCTGGGTCCTTTCCGGTGTTCAGCTTACCATAGGTCTCTTTCAATTCTTTTTCACCGACCTCGATTGTCTCGAGCCCTTTGGGGTCCACGAGGTGCGCTTCCAGCGTCAGGTTTTCGACATGATACAACGCCACCGCTCCGGACGCCGCCATGGCTGCGCCCAGCGCCTTCAATTGATCCGTGTTCGCGCCTCCGATCCCTCTAAAATATGGAATTCCCTTTTTGACCTGCTTCCCCACGTAATATCCCAAGGCCCCGAAATCGGAGTTGAATTTCAGGTCGGCGCCGACTTTCACGACGATGTTTGGCTTCCTGTTTTCATCGAGGTGCAGACCGTAGTTAGGGGTTACCCCGCAGAGGGCAGCTGCGAGAGCCGATGGCCCACCCTCCCGGTTCGTTCGCGCGCCGATCACGGAGTTTACGAATGAAACGGCGGAGGACTCCGACCACGCTACGTGCCCCCCAAAGCGCGGGAGGTTGCCCGCAAGGTAAGGGGTGCAAGTCGCCGTTGTTATTATCCCCATTTTTCTGAATGCCTCCATTATCCTCATCTGCTTCTCAGCGAAATCCTCGGGAAACCCCAAGTCCTTCCAATTTTCCAGATCCATTCCAGGTGGATTCAGGTAGGTTAGGACCTGGACTTTCGCTCCCTCGCTCGCGTAGTCCTCCAGAAATTCTAGTCCCGGGTCGCCGATGGACTTGAAGGAAACGCCGGCAACCTGAACCGAGCCCACTGGAATCATTCGGTCGGCGCCGTAGATGTCGCCCAGCCTCACGAGCAATCGAAACATCCGCTGCAGGACTTCCCCGTGCTCCCCGCTCAGCATCCGTTCCTGTTCTTTCGTCAGGTCCACGCGATCACGCCAAGTAATCCTTAACATCCAATTTCAAGGGGAGCTCCGGCTTCTTGAAATCCTTTGGCTCTCTCTCCGCGGGTATGGTCAGGTCAAAACCCATTTTGGTTGTCTCGCGGGTCTCGAGGTCCGAAGAAGGATCGAGCGAGGACCCCTTCTCCTTTTTAGTGACGATATCTCGATCACCTTGGAATCGTGTGGCCATCGCCCACTCTATTTCGTTTGGATCATGAATGTTGATATCATCGTCCACCACCCACACATGCTTTAAGGACTTGTGTCCTTTGAATGCCGCTTCAATCGCTTTCCTTCCATCATCGGGATTTTTCTTTCTTATGCTCACGGCCGCGTGCAACCACGAGCAACCCCCGGGGGTTATCACCACATCCTTGCACTCGCAGACTTTGCTGACCTCTCTGAATATCGTGGGCTCTCGGGGCATCCCCATCAGGAACTTGTGTTCGAGACCACCCGGGAGCAATGCGTGGTAAATAGGATTCTTTTTTGCGAATATCTTTTTTATTTTTGCTACCCGTTGCTTTCTCACGATATCGAGTGTCTCCGTCAGGTCAAGGAAAGGTCCCTCGTCGTGCATTTCACCCGTCATTTCGGCTATCATGATTATTTCAGATTCCGGAACCTTGTGCCCCCCGAATTCAACCAAACTTGTTTCCGCTAAAGCATTTGCTATGCTGAGCTCACTTTTCCCGAGTTCTGTGGAGACTGCGGAGGCCACCGAAACCGGCATGCAGTTCCCTATGCAGATCGCGAACTCTCGGTTCCCCCGCTTCAAGAATTCATCGAAATGCCTGGGCAATATCCTTACCACAATCCTGTCTTTTCCTATGACCATCATTCGTTGATACGAAGCGTTGAGGCCGAGCTCGGGGTCCCTCGCCACGATGACGCCCGATGAAATGTAGGGTCCGCCATCCAACGGGTAGTGTGTGAGTATCGGGAGCTTTGTCAGGTCAACATCGATCTCCTCGTAACCTTTTGCCTCCACCACTTTGGGTTCCTTCGGGTGATCGACAGCCTCTGCCAGCTTGTTTATGATTTCGCCTTGCTCGATGCCCAATCCAAGCGCGATCAACTCCCTCGAGGAGCAGATGTTCGCCACCACGGTCATCGAGAATCCCTTGACCTGCTCGAACAGGATCGGCTTCCCATCCAGCATCTTCATCAGGGTTGCTATCTCGTATTTGACATCCACGGGGCGCTTGATCCTCACCAAAAGTCCCCGCTTATCCAACCTATCGACGAACTCCCGCAGGTTCATGGGATCACCATACCTTCGTCCTCAAAACCTCAAAGCCCTTCTTTTCCATCGCCCTCGCTACCTTCTCCTGTAAGTCTTTCCCCGGGGTGAGGGCAACCATGTTCCCCCCGAGACCCCCTCCAGTCATTTTCGCCCCGAAGGCACCTTGCTCTCGCGCCAGATCGACCAAGAAGTCGAGCTCCTTGCATGAAACTTCAATCACCTGCAGCAACCTATGATTTTCATCCATCAATTTCCCAACTACCTTCAGATTATAACCCTCGAGCGCTTTTCGAGCCTTGTGTGCCAAATCCTCCGCCTCCTTAAATAATTTGCCGTATTTTTCCGGGTATTTTTCCTTCCGCTCGCGAACCCCTGCGACCGCGGATTTCGTATCGGCGACGAGGCCCGTGTTCCCCATCACGATCTCGATGGGGCGCTCCAGCTTCATTCGCTCGATCACGTTCGGGGTTCCTCTCACGAACCAGATCAGTCCACCGTAGGTCGCCGCGGTGTTGTCGATCCCGGAGGGAGTTCCATGATATCCTTTCTCGCCCTCGTAAGCGAGTTCATTAATTCGATCGTCCGAAAGCCTCAAGTTGAACTCATTTGATAAGGCTCGAGCGATCGCCGTGCAGGAGGCGGCGCTCGCCCCGATTCCGCTCGCCACAACCAAGTCTCCCCCTAGGGTAATCTTAATCGGAGTTCGCGTCGTGTCGATCCCAGCGGCTTTCAAAATTCTTTCCGTCGAGTCCTTTTGCTGCTCAAGCTTCTCCTCCTTGTACCTAGGTGTAGCTTCCCTTTGGTCGTCTATGGTCCAGCCCGTGCCCTCGAAAGGTTCCACGATCGCGGTGGTCGCTCGGTCAATCGCTGATACGATCGAGGGTATGCTATAAACAGTGAAGTGCTCGTTAAACAGGATTACCTTTCCAAATCCGCTGCCTTTCCCCATAATCAGCCCCACGTTTGTATCAAATTTTATCAATAGCATTTCGCAGAGCACCTATTTAACTTTTGGACGAATATCGCATGGGATTGAATGGAGCTGTTGACAGCCAGCACCGGAAGTTACCCTCGGGTAGGTAGCCGTCCCGAGCAGCAGCGCCACCGCCAAACTTACGCGCAATGGGAGCGGGGCGAGATCTCGAGCGAGGAGTTTGAGCGCGTTCAGGATGAAGTTATTAGAGAGGTCATCGAGGAGCAGGTGCGGGCCGGGCTCGACGTGGTCACCGACGGGCAAGTGCGCTGGTACGACCCTATCTCCCACTTCGCGCGAAAACTCGAGGGATGCGAGATCGACGGTTTGCTCCGATTTTTCGACACGAACTTTTACTTCCGCCAGCCCGTGGTGGTCAACGAGGTGCGGTGGCTCGAGCCCGTGATCAAGGGGGAATTCCTTTTTGCGAAGAAGGTCTCGTCGGCACCCGTGAAACCGATTGTGACCAGTCCTTACACGCTTGCGAAGCTCTCGATCAACCGACGCGGGGTTGGGTTAGCCGAACTCGTGCATGAGTTCGCTAGAGCTATAGCGCAGGAAGTGAGCGAGCTCGCGAATGCAGGGGCTGAGCTGATCCAAATCGATGAACCGGCGATCCTGAAAGATCAAAATGAATTTGAGCTCCTCAAAAATGCCCTCGAAGAGGTGGCCGCCAGCAAGGGCAAGGCGAAACTTGCTCTTTACACTTATTTCGGTGACGCCACACCCCTTTACGACAAACTCGTAAAATTGCCGGTCGATGTGGTTGGGTTCGACTTCACCTACAGCCCTGGATTACCGAAGCTGATCGCGAGGCTCGGTTGCGAGAAGGGACTTGGCCTCGGGCTCATCGACGGGCGAAACACCAGGCTCGAAAGCGAGCGAGACGTGATCGAAGTGTTAAAGCTCATCGCACCGACCATCGGGGGCAAACGTGTGTACCTCAACCCCTCATGCGGGCTGGGCGAGTACCTGCCGCGCGAAGTCGCTTTCAAAAAACTACAAAACATGGTCGCGATCGCGAAGAAAGCTAGGGAGCTGATTTGATGCGCGGGAAGTCGAAAAAACTCGGGCTTGAGCTGCCGTTGCTGCCGACGACTACCGTGGGGAGTTTACCGAAACCCCCCCACCTGCTCGAGGCCCGACGAAAGTTCGCTGCCGGACAACTGGACGCCGAGGAGCTCCACCTGCTCGAGGAGCAAGCGACGCGCGAGTGGGTCGCACTTCAAGAGGAGGTCGGGCTGGACGTGCTCGTCGATGGGGAGATGTACCGCGGTGACATGACGACCTACTTCGCTCGAAACCTCGAGGGATTCAAAATAAGTGGACTCGTTCGCTCCTACGGCAACCGCTACTATCGAAAACCGATCATCGTTGGCGAAGTGCGATGGCGAGGCCCGATAACCGTCGAGTGGTGGAAGTTCACCCAGGGGCTAACGCGCAAGCCTGTCAAAGGTGTGGTCACGGGGCCCTACACGATGATGGACTGGTCGTTCAACGAGCACTACCCGAGTCGGCGCGAGGCTTGCCTGGCACTTGCGAAAGCTCTGCACGAGGAGGTCAAGGCGCTGGCGAAAGCTGGTGCAAAAATCATCCAAGTCGACGAGCCCGCCATCTCCGCGCGACCCGAGGAGCTCCCCGAGTTCGCGATCGAAGCGATGCGGACGGTCACCCGGGGTGTCGATGCATATTTCATCAACCACATCTGCTACGGGGCCTTCGAGTTCATCTACCCGGGGATGCTCGAGCTGCCCGTGGAAAACTTCGACCTCGAGATGTCGAACTCGGAGCTTGACCTGATCGAGCTTTTCCGTGAGCACCCGTTCAGCAAGGACCTCTCGTTCGGGGTGGTCGATGTTCACTCACACGTGGTGGAGGATGTGGCAACGGTGAAACAACGAATTCAGCGGGCACTCGAAGTTCTGAAGCCCGAGCAGCTCTGGATCGACCCGGACTGCGGCCTCAAGACGCGGACGCGAGAGGAAACAATTGGTAAACTTAAGGCAATCGTGGGCGCAACAAAAAAAGTGAGGAGTAGCCTAAAGGAAAGCAGCAAACCCGCGTATCAAAGAAGTGAGTAATTGCCAAAAAAGGAAGTTATTTTCGCTATTGCCGTGGTTGCTGCGGTGATAGCATCGGCGGGGCTCGTGCTCCTCATATTGCGCCAAGAAGCGCCCCAAGTTGAAGTGCTCGCAGACAACATCGAGCTGTATTTTTATGTCGACGAAGCGGGCAATGCCAGCTGTCAGTATGTGGGGCGAGTTCTCGATCCAAAACTTGAGAATCTCATAAAACAGTCAATCTTGTTGATGGGTACTACCAAAGCAGAACAAACTTACATAGAGAGCCTTCGAAGGGAATACGGGAGATATGGGATTGAGATAAAGAACCCAGTCTGTGAGATAACGGGCCTCGCTCCTGGGGAAAACCTTACCCTCACCATGACGTGGCAGATCCCGAGCCTCGCGCGAATGAACGAAAACGGTTGGATAATATCCCTAGATTGGATTAATGCTCAAGAAGCCGCTAGAGAAACTATCGCCGAAGTTGAGTCCCAGTGGGTTAGCTACCGCAACATAGCTAGGTACCTCGGCGTGCCCGATGCTAACTTTAGCACCTCCGCGAAGTTTTACTTGGTCCTACCGGAAAATGCCGAGAATGTCGTTTGTCCCCTCGCCGGCAGTTCTTATCATGTCGACTACGGCGGCGGGAGTTGGGGGGAGTACTCGCTGTATACTGAATTAGTTGGTGGAAGGTTTGCTGTGGTCGAAAATTCCCAAAATTTAATCGCGACGAAGAACGAGTTCACGATAACGCTAGAGCAGACCCTCGAGAATTACCTAGCCTACACCGTATCATATGATAGGGCTTATCCCGAAAACCTGACCTTTGTAAATTCCGTAAACCAAGTCCGCCTAGACCTGAAATACGGGCGAAACCCCGGTGAACAATACTTAATTGTGGATGGTGAGTCAGAATACTCACTCTCCCCCGCTCAAGTGTTATACTACGCCGCTGATGCAATCGTGACCATGAACCAAGGAGAGGAATTTTCAATCTCACAACCACTAGTTTCCGTCACCTCCCCTGCGAGTGAAAACGGTGAATGGGGTGTGGTCTGGGAAAACCTCTTCAAGGATGACTACGTGGCCCTCGCGCAAACGGTCCGCGACGAGATAGA
This sequence comes from Hadesarchaea archaeon, assembly GCA_030615805.1. Classification (GTDB taxonomy): domain Archaea; phylum Hadarchaeota; class Hadarchaeia; order Hadarchaeales; family Hadarchaeaceae; genus DG-33. The sequence continues at coordinate 22,290 of JAUWYN010000007.1, forward strand.
AAACACGCACGTCGCCCCCGGCATGGTTGAAACACCGACAGGATTTAACATCAGGTTTAGGGATGCCTTGTACACCTTCGTTAGGATTCTCGCCGCTTACGAGGAAAGCGGGGCCCTACCAACCGAGCTACTCTTCGCGCCCGTCCCGACCGACAACCTAGCCTTGAACGGCGGCGAAATTCCGGCAAGCTATGCGTACTACCTGCTTGGGGATACTCTCGTGATCACAGGCACTGATAGAGTAAATGGAGTTCTAGATAATGTTCGTCAACCAGACTACGACAACCGCGGGCTCGCCAGCAGCCTTTGCGACTGGACCCATGGGAATATCACTTATTCGCTCATGTTTAGTCCCCCGACATCCGAGGAGGTGCTTAGTACCCATTACGGTCAGTGTAGGGACTACGCAAATGTCTACCTCGCTTTGACTAGGACGGCCGGGATCCCTGCCCGGAGGGTGAACGGGTGGGTCGTCAGCACATGGAGCCCTCCAACTGGCATCTGGGAAATCGCCGTTGGCACGACCCCTGATGGGAAGCCCATCGCAGGACACGGGTGGACCCAGGTATTCATCAATGGGGGGTGGGTGCCCGTGGACCCGACCTGGGGATGGTTCGAAAACCCCGCGTACGAGATTTACAAACAGACCGAGCAATCGTGGGGCGGTGCACTGGCTGGCTACGAAACGGGGTACGGTGTGCTGTGAGTGCATGCGTTGGAAACTCTGGCGCCCTTGGTATGACGACATCGCCCAACGGTTGGGGTTGAACCAAGAAGCAGACCATCGGGCAGCCGAGGGGTTGAACGCACTTCTACCCCGGCCAAACATCGAAAGTTTAAATAACATCATTCGGGGCCGCGATTGCATCGTCTTCGGAGCTGGGCCCTCCCTCGATGAGGATTTAGCGGGTCTCGAGCGAACTGGTTACCTAGACAAAGTCCTGATCGCGGCCGATGGCGCAACCTCAGCCGTGCTCAAGTACCGTAACCCGGATATCGTTGCCACTGACCTAGATGGCGCCATCGAGGACCAGCTCGAGGCTTGGCGGCGCGGGGCTTGGCTAGTCATCCATGCCCACGGCGACAATATTGCCCAAGTACGTGTGATTTTGCCTAAGCTCAAAGAGCGGGTCATCGGCACCACCCAAGTTGAACCTTTCAGCAAGCTCTTCAACTTCGGAGGCTTCACCGATGGCGATCGCGCTGCATTCATGGCCCACGAGCTCGGGGCAAGCAAGATTTACCTAGCAGGGATGGATCTGGGCACGAAAATCGGGCGGCATTCGGGCGACAAGGACCGCGAGCGAAAGCTCATCAAACTTAAGATATGTGGGGAGCTGCTCGCGTGGCTAGCCGGTGAACTTGGGGCAAGGGTGATCAACCTGACCAGTCACGGCGAACCCATACCGAACGTGCCGAAGGAGGAGCTGCGATGAACGGTCGAGTGTTGGTTTTCCTGACGATGTCTTTTTTAAGCTAAAATGCGGGGCTCGGTCGACAATTCCTTAATTTTTGTTATGAAGTTTTCTTGTCTCCTCCACAGTTTGCGTTTTAGGGCTTTGAAGTCCGCCTTGATATTTTTCGAGTCGTCGAGGGTACGTATTGCCAAATCGCTAATTTTTTTGGAATCCGTTTCCCTGACATCTATCACTTTATCCCCCTGACCGATGAATTCCATGAAATTGTAATTCTTTGCATCGTAGGCGACATTTACTATTGGAACTCCACTTCCGAACGCTAGCACGGTGGAATGCATCATCATGCCAATGACCAAATCCAATTTGTTATAGATGAATTTCATTTTGTACGGGTTGGGAATTGTATCCACAACTTTGAGCGGCAATTTTTTCTCCCTCATCACCTCAATAACGTGGTGCTCATCCGAGTGGTGTATTAGGTACACGATCTCCGCGTCTAGATGCTTAATCAGAAATTCGCAGGCCTTGACATACTCATCAATTGTCTTTTCCAAATATTGCGGATATAACGCCCAGTAGTGGCAAGCAACGTTCACACCTATTTTTATTTTGTTTTTATCTAGGACAACTTGGTTGGTCTCTTCTGAACCGAGAAAGATTGCAGGGTCACCGATTACGTGCACGTCCTGTATTCCCAAATCCCTCAAAAATTTACAGGTGTATTCGTCTCGAACGGAGGTGAGCTTAGCGCGGGCATTCAACAATTGAGCGCTCTCTATTTGCACATCGGTTAGGTCTCTGTCCCCGAGATTTCTGATGTACCCTATCCCATAGAGCACGATAGGTATTTCTATAGATTTGATAACTTGAGCGTTGAACGGGAGGAAAAACTTGGAATACAATCCCCCTCCCCCGATTACGCAAAGATCGTACCGGTTGAGGGTCTTGAGAAATTCAGGTCCCTGCGGTTTTTCTAATTCTAAGACTTCGGCCGGGGTGTAGATAAAGGGCCCCAGATGAGAGGACAGCATGTCTCTTATCGAATGCGCTATGGCAATCTCGCCGATGTTGTAAATATCCTTTTCCCTCCTACAAAAGTGAATTATTTTTTTGAGCTGGTTTGGAGACATTTTATCACCATTTACTCATTGTTTTTCTCCTTTTTGTAGGACACCCACACAGACGGAAGGGACATGACGACTGGTTTTGGGAGTGGGTGGGAATTTTTGAAAAATGCTGCGCACAAAAGTTTAGCGCGTTTTTACGCCCAAGTGCCCCGCCTTTCGTGGCCGAATTCTGGCGCAAGTTGGGTTTCAATCTTCTGATCGAAAAATTAGGTTAAAATTTAAGTTTTTTAACATATTCCTAGTTTTCGCCTCGCTTAGACCCCATCGCAGCAAGCTGACACCCTCTCCTGCCTGTAAACGCCACCTTTCCGAGCTGCGACTTTTGATTCCTGCCTTCTTATTACCCGATTTTCGGGCTTAAAACCGTGGGGCGCATGAGGCGGGTGATACAGGAGAATACATAAATTTTCATTTGAACCAAAACTGCAAGATGGAGGACGCAGCTAAAGCGGCCTCGTGATAATGAAAAGTAGCATCCTCGAGCTAAGGAGGGTCGGCTGAGATGGATCACTTTTGTTGTTTTAGCCAGAGCTTGATTGCTTCCTGGACAGCCATGCCTAGGCCGCCTTTCTTGCCGCCGTATTTCATGGCGACCTTGGCCCTGAACTCGCGTTCAAGCTTATTCGGAAGCTCGATGGTTGTTTTACCCATAGATAACCACCCTGAAGTAAACGAATCCACACTTGGGGCACTTGATTCTGGTGAACCCATTTCGGAACTTATGATTTTTCTTCTCCCCTTCATAACCACAGTTCTCACATGTAGCCATTTAATCACCTACCACCACAAGGCCGCATTCACCTCAAACTCGCGCTCAAGGTTGTTTGGGACCCCAATGGTTGTTTTACTCATGCTTAACCGCCAGTGTTTTTATGTGCTGCTATGCCTATATAGCCTTATCCCTATAAATCTAAAAACACAAGCATACAGGATGGATAAAATACCGATTAATCTACTATGTTAAAATCCACCCGATCGCAACAGCTTTTATCCTCGTGTCCAAAATCACTTGCGGCAATCCGCGGAATTGTCGTGTAAATTTCGGCCTCCAAATCGGAATTTAGGCGTGGTTTCCACGAGCCGTGCGTGGCCGGAACGAGTTGGTGATCTTCACATAACTCGACCCCCCGGCCACGCGCAAAGGGTTTTTTACGGCCGAGGCGCAAGTGGCAGAGGAGGCAATAAGTGAGGACCGAGCGTTTTAGAGGGGTTTTGCTGATTTCCTCTTGCTCCTCATCTCGGCGAAGGTGCATCGTTGGTATAGAACCAAGGGGGTGAAAATATGGATAATAGGATACTTGCAATCATTGGGCTGATAGGTGGAATATTGGCAACGGTTGGGGTCTTCGGCACATGGCTGACGACGTTGCCAGGATCAGCTTCAGGGTGGGATCTCACCCAAGGGACTTTGGGCTCTAGTCTAAAACTCCCCTATTTTGTATTAGTCGGCGGCATCCTCGCGGTGGTGGGCTCCGTTTTAGCATTGGTTAAACTTGGCGCAGTTGCGAAAGTGTTGCTTGCAATTGGGGGAATACTTGCCCTAATAGGTGTTGCATATGGTTTGCACATGGCTGACGTGGGAGCCGCGATGACGGTGCCAGAGATCTCCGTGGGAGCCGATTACGGCACCTATATGGTTGCAATAGGAGGAATATTAGCAATTTTAGTAACGCTAGGTTTGAAAGAGGAAAAAGTGAAACGCCTCCGGCGTTGAGCAAACCGTCATGAAATTTCCTCTCTGGCCCATTTTTCCCGCCAATAATTTATGTGCAAGCATGGCAATTATTGTGCAGACTAAAATAATTTTCGTCAAATAACGAATTATTGTGCAAAGCCCCCTGGACCGGCTTTGTAAAGAAAGTGTCTCCTGTAAAGAAAGTCCCCCCCTCTGTAAAGAAAGTCGGGCGTTTGCACACAAAGTCGGGATATTACACATAAATTGAGGAAATGATCGGTAGGGGTTCAAATCCCATCCCCCGCACCATAGGTCACACACACAGATTTTAGTCCCGAACGATTAAAGCGAGTCTACGATAAGGCGGGCTTGAAGGCTCTCGTGCAAAGGCGCCCAAAATTGATGAGATTGCGAAGCCAAGGTGATGAACTTATGATGGTTTTTTATCTTCTCAAAACATGTTCTAAAAGGGTGAAATCTATGCAAAGAAAGAAGAAAAAGCCGAAGAAGAAAAAGCGTTGCTAATTTGCTTGGTTTGTGGCGCGTTTTTGCCGTCGAGTTCCGAGGTCTGTCTTGGCGAGGCACTACACCGATTTCAGTCCCGAACGGCTGAAGCGGGTCTACGATGGCGCGAACTTGCGGGTGCTTTCA
>JAUWYN010000046.1 GCA_030615805.1 Hadesarchaea archaeon
CTACCCCACGACCCCAAAGAAAATTGTTCACCAAAAGATAAACGTTATGGGGATTTCTCAACTCGCCGTTCTTCGGTCGCGCTCTGCCCGGGAGACTCCTCGACCCAAACGGTTATCCTTCGTACATTCGGGTAGGATAAATTCCGCACCACTTCGTCTGCGACCACGCGCGCCAGCTCCTCTACAGTTGTGTTGACCACGGGAAGCCAAACGACGTCCTCGCTGGGGAACTCGAACTCCCGCCCGTGCACAGAAATGCGGGTGCTCGCCCCCTCGGAGAGGCGTTTTAAAACACGGTTGTTCTCGGGCAAAAGCACACGATGATCGTAGCCCCCACACAACCCCCCCAAAAGGCGCTTGAGCTCGAGGAAATCTACGACGAGGCCACGCTCGTCCGGCTCCCCCTCGACGGTCACACCCACGCGCCAGTTGTGCCCGTGCAGGTGTTCGCATTTCTTGTGCCCTATGATGAAGTGCGCCGCCGAGAAGCCCAAGTCATTCGTGAGTTTGATCAACATCGGAGCACCCTAATCAGCTTGTGCACGTGGAGTATTATCGCTATCTCCAAGTATAGAGCCCCGGGTGGGAGTTGGACCCACGACCTACTGATTTCTTGCGCCTGGTTACAAGTTTCGACAGTCCCCTTCAGTCGCTCTACCAGGCTGAGCTACCGGGGCATCCTATATTTTGTATAGTCGTCTTTAAAAATTCGTACAAACTGCCGCGCTTAAATCAATAGTATTACCTTGAAAAGTTTCGAGTTGTAATTTTTTGAATGCAGGTTCACGGTTCATCAGGAGGCAGGTGTGGGTCGGTCGAGGCCCTGAAGGCCTTGACTCGAAAGGGGAGCCCCTAAATTTCTACCGCTTTTGAGACCTGACCACACCGCTGATGATATCCTGAATAGCCGCCCGCTGATCCTTCGCGCGCACCACGCCCGACGCTATCAAAACCCCTTCGGCCCCGAGTTCGATCGCCTTTAAAACATCTCCCCCCGAGGTTATCCCCGCCCCGCAGAGGACCTTTATTCTAGGATTTACGTCCTTCACCGCCCTCACCGAATCCCTCACCACTTCAGGCTTGGTCTTCGACACCGGGATGCCCGTGCCTATGAGCTCGGGGGGCTCGACCGCGATCATGTCGGGGGCTATTTCAGCTATCCGCTTGCTTTCCTTCATGTCAGCCGCGCACGCGACCGTTGAGAGCCCAACCTCTTTAGCCCTCGCCACCACCCCCGCGACCTGATCGATCGGGAGTTTGTGTTCTGAGTGGTTCACCAGCGTCCCGACCGCCCCCGCGGCCTTGGAGGACTCGGGAGAAATCCAGCCCGTGCTCCTGCCGGGTTTTATGGGATCCACGTGCTGCGCTAACACGGGGATTCCGACCTTCCCCGCTACGAGGCCGATGTCGACGGCTTGTGGGGCCACGGCTGCCGCCACGCCACTTTGCTCACTTACCTCCGATATCGCCTGTGCTAGCTTGACAGCGTTTTCGCCCGTGGCCTCTGGATAGGTCTTGAAGTTCACGATCACGATCGGAGTTTTCAACAAACCTTCACCGCACAGACTTGGAGCCAATCCTATAAATTATTTAGTGCCGCCCACCAACCCTCGACCATGCGCCGATTGTTAGTAAGCATGTTCTTGGCCTCGCTTGCGATGGGGATGGCTGGGCTAGCTCTGCCTTTGTATTTAGCCATAGATCTGAATGCCAGTTACATCGAGATTGGGTTGCTCGGTGTTACCTACGTCATCTTTGATGCTCTGCTTTCATTCCCTTCGGGGACCCTAGCGGACCGTTATGGCAGGAGACTTTTTCTTGCGCTTGGGTTTTTTACCACGGCCTGCGTGCTTGGGGCCTATTCGCTCGTCGGCGTCGTCAGCTTGGTTTTGGTGCTCCGCCTGATTCAAGGAGCTGCCGAAGCGCCGATATGGGTGAACGCGCAAGCGGCAACCGCGGACCTCTCCCCGCCCACCAAGCGCGGTCGAGCCATGGGTATTTACGCCACCTCTTGGGCAACAGGCTTCGCGATTGGCCCGCTGATAGGTGGGTTTTTGTATAACTCAGTTGGGGCTGCGATCACCTTTCAAGCAAGCGCCCTCCTCGCTTTTGCAGCCACTGCCGTATTTATCACGATGAGCTTACCCAAACCAAAAATCACCCCTCAAAAACCCATGCTCAGGGAGTTGCTTCCAATATGCCGCATCGGGCTGATCTACATAAGCATGGTCTCCGTCATCTTCATCCTCTTCCCCGTGTACGTTTCTAAGCCACCGTTTAGGATGTCCCCCTTCGATGTCGGACTGCTACTCACCCTGTTTATGGGCATACGTGCGGTTCTCTTCACCCGCCTAGGTGGGCTCTCAGACCGATTCGGGCCACGCCCTGTGATCATGGGTGGGCTCTTGGGCTCAGTCGCCGCTTTTATCGGCTTGGCGTTCGTAACTAGCTACCTCGGGCTTGCCCTGATGCTAGCGTTTCTCGCGCTGACTAGTGGAGCGATTTACCCAGCGGTGATGAGCATAGTGACGCAGGTCGGTGGGGGGAAAAACCGTGGTTACGTGCTCGGCATCTTCAACGGGATAACGATGTTGGGCTGGGGGATCATGCCGGGTATTGGGGGCGTGCTCGCAAACACATTTGGACCAACTTCTCCTTACTTGGCGTGCGCCCTCTTGGCGGCGCTTGGGTTCTTGTTGATTCGAAAAATACCCTGAATGGTGCCGGAGCAGGGAGTTGAACCCCGACCTCGGGATTTCTCACATCATCTCGTGATCAGCACTCACAACCGTCGATCAGGCTATGAGTCCCGCGCTCAGACCACCTGAGCTACTCCGGCCAATTAGAAATCTAAGCGCCTCGGTTTTAACTTTAGTGCCACGCGCATGATAAACATTTGACACCGGCATCCGATTTGAGCGACAAACGTTTGACATGCCCTGATTTAATTATCGCCTAAACCAACGATTTCTCATCACACACAAACTTCGTCCTCACTCGGCCGCCGCACACTTCCTCCCAACTGCTCTACAAGTTTTTAAATAGCCCAATCCATATTGAAGAGTGGTGAGCTCTTGAAGCGCATCGTTTCGGTGCGGGACGCGATGACCGGCAAAGTTCTCACGGCAAGCCCGAACACTACGGTCAACCGTGCAGCGAAACTTATGGCCGAGCGGGGGGTTGGGAGTATCATCATCGTGAAGAGCAAGAAGCCCATCGGAATCCTGACCGAACGCGACCTGCTCATGAAAGTCGTGAGCTTGGACCTAAAGCCAAGTAAGGTCAAGGTCGGCAAAATCATGTCGGCTCCCATAATGACGATCGACCCCAACGTAGATATGACCGAGGCCGCGCGGATGATGGCCCGCAGCAAGATCCGACGTTTGCCCGTGGTCGAGCGCGGGGCTCTCATAGGCATCGTCACCGCGAGCGACATCACCGCGATCTCTCCCGAGCTCATTGGGGTCGTGACACGCCCCGAGGTGCCAGCGCGCGAGGAGATCGAGCAGAGCGTCTGCGAGGTCTGTGGTGAGGTCACAACTGCCCTTCATGAAGTCAACGGCATGTGGGTCTGCGAGAACTGTCGCGACACGATGGGAAGGTAGATAGTGAAATGGCATGCCGGGCCCTGCTCATGCGGGTCAGCATTAGCGACGTGATGCAACCCTGCTCCGTTTTTGTCAGCTCACGCGACCTCGTCACCCGAGCTCGGGCGGTCATGCGCTTGAGTGGCTTTCGAACCCTTCCCGTCATCGATGGAGGACGGCTCGAGGGAATCATCACCGCCCGCCAGATTATTCGCATCACCTCGACCCGCTCCAACATCCCCGTCGCGGGAGTCATGTTTCCTCCCAGGCTCATCGTAACCCCCGCCGGCGACCTGGCCAAGCTCGCCAAAGACATGGTCGAGCTTGAGATCTCGAACGTGCCCGTGGTTCAAAGCTACAGCGATAAGACCGTGATCGGACTCGTCAAGCTGGATGGCATCCTCAAAAAAATCGCGGGTGGGATAAAGTCGAAGCCCACGGTTGGCGACATCATGACCCTAAATGTTGTAACTTGCGAGCGGGACGACGAAATATCGCTCATCTGGAGCATCATGGAGCAAAAACGCTACTCGGGCCTGCCCGTCACGCGCTACGACAAGCAAAAACACAAACTCGAGGTCATCGGCATGGTAACCCGCTCTGACATCATTCGCTCCGGGGAAATCCGATTGGCCGAGGAATCAGTAAAAGGGGGGCGTCCACCCACCAAGGTACGAAGCCTCATGCGCACCCCCGCGATAACTGCCACCCCTGGCATGACCGTCGCCGAAGCGATCGAAGTCATGCTCCGACGCAACGTGGGCAGGCTCCCGGTCGTCGATGAGGGCAACCTCGTGGGGATCGTGAGCCGCTCCGATGTCATAAGGGTGGCATGTGGGTGATGGAGTGCGGAGATTTCCCCACTACAAGTCCATCAAACGTGGACCGCTGGCCTTCGGGTCGAGGCGCCACCGGGAGGAGGGGAACATCATGCCCCTCGCGCGAAAAACTGTGACAACGGTCCCCCCGACGACGCGGATAAAAAATGCAGCTGAACTCATGGTTGAGCGGGGCGTGCGAAGGTTACCGGTGACGAGCCCCGGCACAAAAAAACTAATGGGTATCGTCCGCACGCGCGACATCATCGACTTCTTGGGCGGGGGTGAAAAATTCAGGATTGTACAGGAGAAGTTGAAGGGTAATTTCTTCGCCGCGGCTAACGAGCCCGTGCGAACGATCATGTCCGAGCAGGTGATCCACGGTACGACCGACATGTCGATAATCGATGTCGCGAGGCTCCTTCTCCGAACCAGTGCCGGTGGCGTGCCCATCCTCGATGAGCGCGAGCAGATCGCCGGCATCGTCTCCGAACGTGATTTCATCTCCTACGTGCCGGCCATGACCGGGACCCCCGTAAGCTACCACATGACCCGCCACGTGATTACCGCGGAGCCCGAGCTTCAAATCCGTGAAGCAGCTCGAAGGATGATCTCCCGAGGGGTTCGACGCCTGCCCGTGGTGCGCGAACGAGAGCTGGTCGGCATCGTCACGAGCGTCGACATCCTTCGGTACTTCGGGACGAGCAAGGTGTTCGAGCACATGCTCTCGCAACGCTTGGACGAGGCGATGTCTGTGGGTGTTGAGGAGATAATGACCCACGACGTGCTGACCGTGGCACCCGAAACCGACCTTGGCGAGGCCGCTGGGCTCATGCGCGAGCGGGATTGCGGAGGGCTGCCCGTGGTCGAGCGGGACGAACTCGAGGGGATAATAACCGAGCGCGACCTGCTGGAGTTGTTGATTTGAAGGTAGCTGAAGTGATGAGCTCGCCCGTGATGGCGATCACGCCTGCCGACCCGGTTGCGCGCGCGAAGAATTTGATGCTCCGCCACAGGGTCAAGCGCCTCGTGGTGATCGACCAAGGGAAGCTAATTGGTGTCGTCTCTATGCGCGACCTCGCCGAGCGCCTGGGCAGGGGTGCCTCGACCTGGCGCCACCGACCGATTGACCACATCCCGGTGGCGCGGGTGATGAGCAAGGGTCTCGTGAGCGTGGCGCCTAGGACCGACTTGGGAAAAACCGCTGAACTCATGCTCCGGCACGGGATAAGCAGCCTCGTCGTGCTTGACGGGAAGGAGCTCGCGGGAATCGTGACCAAAACTGACCTGACGAGATGCTTCGCTGAGCAACTCGAGGGGCGTGCTAAGGTCCGGGAGCTCATGAGTACCGATGTCGTAACGGCTGACCGAATGCACTCGTTAGCGCACGTGGTCGAGCTCATGGGAAAACACGGGATAAGCCGCGTAGTCGTCGCTGACGGCAAGAAACCCATCGGCATCGTGACCGAGAGCGATGTCGCCTTGGCTCAACTGGAGAAGCCAGCAGAGGGGATCGGGCGGCGAAGGGTTCGATACACCCGAAAAGCTGAACGAGCCGACCGACCCCGCTATCGCTACGTGAAGTACGTCGCCCTGCTGA
>JAUWYN010000005.1 GCA_030615805.1 Hadesarchaea archaeon
AGGCGAGCGCCGCGTGCTCCCGGGTCTGGGGCATGATTCCATCGTCCGCCGCGACCACGAGCACCGCTGCATCAGCCTGGCTAGCCCCCGTGATCATGTTCTTGACGAAGTCCCGATGCCCTGGGGCGTCGATGACGGTGATGTAATTCTTGGAAGTCTCGAGTTTCCGATAGGCGACATCGATCGTCAGCCCACGCTCGCGCTCCTCCTTCTCACGATCCATCACCCAAGCGAACTTGAAGCTCCCCGCCTCCTCACTCAGTTCCTTCGCCGAGATCACACCGAGTTCGACGAGAAGCCTGCCGATGAGGGTGGACTTTCCGTGGTCAACGTGGCCAATGAATACCAAGTTGACGTGCGGCTTCACCATGATGCATCTCCTAAGAACTTTCGGATTCGGTCGATGCGCTTTTCATAAAGTCTGAAATGTTTGTGAAACAAAACCTTGGGTCGTGGGAAAGCTTTTCGGCCGTCCGATGCAGGGGCTCCAGGCAGATGTGAACAAGCTCCGGCTTCCCCCGCTGGAAATTGTAGAGCTTGTTAGCAATCCGATCCGCCCGCGAAGCGCGCCGCTCGATCAAATCTAACACTTCCGCGGAGAGTTCCCTACCCACGCCCAACTTTTTAACCGCAGCGCGGAGATCCTGTGAGAGGCGCCCCGTTTGCTCATCAAATTTTTCCTGAGCCAGTTCCACAAACTCTGGTCTGCCCAAAAGCAGGGAGATACGGGCGTTGAGGAGGTCCGCGTTTGAGGAGAGGGAACCGAGGTCAGCGTTAGCTATGCGCATCGCCGCCTCGAGGTCACCGAAGCTGAGACGACGGAGCTCCGCCCCGGGCTCCCCGACGTCCGCCCAGAAGTAGAAATTCTCGACGGGGACCTGCCTGACCTCAGCCGAAGGCCTCGCGTACTGAAAAATCGTGGCTAGCGTCACGAGCACCGTCGCGGCCGCCAACCCCGCTGTGAGGGGTAAGAGGTGCCCACCCGCACCACCTGCCATCACCAGCGCAACTACGGCCAAGAATAGCGGGAGCACGACAATGGGGTGGAGGCGCATGTTCATCAGGTTTGAAGTTGCTTGGCTTGCAAAAAAGCTTTTTGCAGTCAGGTTTAAGCGACCCGGAACTAATTAGCTGATGATTTTATGAACAAAGTCTCGCCTCGACATCCTCGCGCGGAGTCGCTGCGCATCCGGGAGCGGCTCGTTGAAGGGTTCAAGGCTGGCTTGGTGGTGCCCGAAGGGCTGGCGGCACACGGCCGGGGAGAGGCCTTCGATTATATCTTGGGCGAACAAACGACCGAACACTCTCAACGTGCCACCGAGGCCGCAGCTGCGATGCTCCTGCTGGCAAAACACCCCGTGATCTCTGTGAACGGCAACGTCACTGCCCTCGTACCAGCTGAAACCGTGGAATTGGCAAATGCCGTGAATGCGAAAATCGAGGTCAACCTCTTTCACGGCTCGGCGAAGCGTGAGGCCGCGATAGCCAAGTGTCTCCGCAGGCATGGCGCAAAAGAAGTGCTTGGGACCGAGCGAAAATTCTCAACTCGAATAAAGGAAGTACACAGCGACCGCAGGAAAATCGATCGAAGGGGTATAGGGGCTGCGGACGTCGTGCTCGTTCCGCTCGAGGATGGCGATCGAACTGAAGCCCTGAAGAAACTCGGCAAGCACATCATCGCGATCGACTTGAACCCGATGTCGAGAACGGCGCAGGCGGCGGATGTGACGATAGTCGATAACATCGTTCGCGCTTTACCACTCATGATCAAGCTGGCTAAGCGCTTATCACGTGACACAAAAACAAAACTTCGCGAGATAATTAGAAGTTTCGACAACGAAGCAAACCTTAGAGCAACCTTTAGGCTCATGCTTAACCGGCTGAAAAGTGAGAATTGCTAAATGCTTATAGAGTTCCTCGAAAAAAAGATAAGATAGCGCCGGGGTAGCTCAGTAGGTAGAGTACCCGGCTGTTAAACCAAGCATGGATGAAGAACGAACCTCAATTCGAAAGGACGACATGCTCGTTCGCAGCAACCGGGCGGTCAGAGGTTCGAGAGTCAACGGGCCAACCCCCGCTGGCCGATATTCCTCTCCCCGGCGCCACCAATTTTATGAGTAGAAAAATTCAAGGCATCTGTTTTCTAATGTTGTGTTGGTGCTAAATTGAAGGTGCTATTGCTCTCGAGGGTAGAAATCGAAGGGCTAATCACGGTGCGCGAGGCGATCGAAGCTGTTGAGGGTGCATTCCGCGCCAAGGGACTCGGCAAGGCCCAGATGCCCCCGAAGTCTTACATCTACTTCGACCGCTACGATGGCGACTTCAGGGTAATGCCCGCCTACTTGGAGGAGCAGGGCGCGGCCGGGGTAAAAATCGTCAACGCGCACCCCCTAAACCCGAAGGAATATGGCCTACCCACGGTGATGGCGGTCATCGTGCTTTTGGACCCAAAAACTGGCGCCCCGCTCGCGATCATGGATGGGACATGGATTACCAACATACGGACGGGTGCAGGCGGTGCCGTCGCGGCGAAGTATCTGGCGCGGAGGGACTCGCGCATCGTCGCGATGGTCGGGGCTGGGGTTCAAGCTAGGACTCAGTTGATCTCCTTGAAAGAAGTACTCGACATTGAAGAGGTCAGAGTTAACGACATATCTGCAGAAAAGGCGCAACAGTACGCCGAGGAGATGGGCAAGCAACTCAGTGTCAACATAAAAGCAATAGAAAATACCGGAAAAGCAGTCGAGGGCTCAGATATCGTCGTGACCACCACACCTACCAAGAAACCCATCCTCATGAATGACTGGGTGTCGGAGGGTATGCACATCAACGCGATAGGCGCCGATGCCCCGGGCAAGCAGGAACTCGACCCGCAAATTTTGAAGCGTGCCAAAATTGTCGTCGACGATGTGGAACAGGCCATCCACGGCGGGGAGGTAAACGTTCCCCTTTCGAAGGGCATTATCGCGCGCGGTGATATCTACGCCGATCTCGGGGAGGTAGTGGCGGGGAAGAAACCGGGTCGTACCTCGCGCGAAGAGATAACAATTTTCGACTCGACGGGGCTCGCCGTCCAAGACATCGCGACCGACTGGGTGGTCTACAAAAAGGCGAGGGAAGCGGGGAAGGGCACCGAGGTGGAGCTGCTCTAGCTATCTCTTGAGTGTTAAGTTGCGACTTATCACGGGCGAGATTTCCTTCTTGACCGTCTCTAGGAAGGTACCGAATAGATTGGCTGGAATCGTTGCACCAGCTGCGCCCTCGTGTCCACCACCAGACCCCCCTAGACGGGCGGATATGTGACGGAGCATCTCATTCAAATCCACTTTTACCCCGGCTCGACGTCGCATGCTCACGTCCACTTCATCCTCGTCCTTTCGTGTGCAAATGCCAACGTCTGTACCAGTCACTCCCAAAGCGTAGAGTGCCGCCTTCCCCAGGCTTCCCGACGGTAAATCATAAATAATCGCGATGTTTTCCTCTCGCGTGACGTGCTCCTTGACGTAACGCCATACTTCCCACTCGCGCTTCGTCGATTTGAGCGCCCGGTCGACGATTTCTTGGATTTCCGTCGGGGGGTTGCCCTGCGCTAGCTTGAGTACGACCTCGCGCTTGTAGTGATAGTCCCCTGCAGCTTCGCCCAGCGCCTGGCTGAGCAGTCCCGCCTCCATGTAGATCGTCCGTCTGTCATATTTGCTCAGCCCATCGCGCACGAACTCGGTTTCCTCGCAGTAGTCGGCAATCGCGCCCCACAACGCGACTCGATCGAGGTCAGGGTTGATGTCCGACTCAAACAGTCGAAAGGTGATTTCCGAAGTGCTCACCCCTATCTCGTGAGCAAACTGCGTCGCCGGGACATCTTTTTTCAACGTCTCGGGAGGGAGGGGATGGTGGTCGATGTAGAGAACCTCGTCCTTCTGGGCTAGCTCGCGCATGCGCTTGAAAATTTCCCCTTTGTGAGTCTCACTGATCGCTATATCTAAGATGGAGACCACGGTGCCGAGTTCGAGTTCATTGAGATCGCGTAGCAAGGTTATCGGGCGGGTGAACCAGACCTCGGCTTCGGGAAAACGCGCCTTCACGAGGGCTGCCGAGCATATGCCGTCGGTGTCGCCGTGAGCCAGAATTTTGGCTACCAAACCTTCACCTTGCGATAGTTCGCATGGTCCCCCTTTTAACTTTGTCTTAGCAAACGTTTTAATCAATCCCGATAAAATTTGAAGCGGGGCCCGTAGCTCAGCTAGGTTAGAGCGTCCGGCTCATAAGGTAAAAACTGAGAGACCGGGTGGTCGGGCGTTCGAATCGCCCCGGGCCCACCACTTCCTAACAAAATAACATCACGGTTAATTAACCCGTCAAGCAAAACTATAGCGTGCCCCGGTGGTGTAGGACGGTCAAGCATAAGCGCCGAAATCATACAGCCCTTTCGAGTTCCAGACGGAGAAAGGCTGCGACGCGGGTTCAAATCCCGCCCGGGGCACCTTACGTGATAAAATGAGAAAAATAGAAGTACCGAACACGAAAGCATACAGGCTGATCTATCCTAGGCTTGTTGTCCTCGTCAGTTGCATCGACCCCGCGACCAAGAAACCCAACATAATCACGATCGCTTGGGCCACTCCACTTTCTTTTAACCCTCCGCTCGTGGGAATCCTCGTCGCCCTTCGCCGATACTCGCACAAGCTCATCTCGAGCGCTCGCGAGTTTGTGATAAACATCCCAACCGTTGAAATCCTAGACAAAGCGATCAAGTGCGGCAGGATCTCTGGGTGCAGGCACGACAAGTTCTCCGAGATCGGGCTGACGGCCAAGCCCGCAAAAATCGTCAAATCGCCGGTCATTGAAGAATGCGTTGCCCACTTGGAGTGCAAGCTCGTGGATCAGCTCGCGACCGGTGACCACACCCTCTTCATCGGCGAGGTGGTCGCAGCGTATGCAAACGAGGGTGCATTCGACGGTCAATTCATGAACATCGAGCGCGTCCGGAATTTCTACCAGGTCGGCGATGATTTCTACGCGACCTTAAACGAGGAGCTGCTGAAACCAGAACTCTGACCAAACTTTTAAACGTCTACGTCCAATTAAGCGAGGGGATGGATTGAGGCGAGTGATGGACGAGGTGGTCAAGCCCGAATTCTTGTTGGGTATCGCATGTGCACTCATGCTCATCGGCTCCTTCGCCCCGTGGGAAACCATCGGCGGGCAATCCGCGAACGCACTCGGGCGCTGGCAGGGCGCGGCCGCATTCATCGGTGGGCTGCTCCTGCTCCTGGGGACGCTCGTGAACTACGAGTTTCTAAGAATCAAGCAAATCGACACGCGGAGGCCGCTGACGAACGCTGGAATCGGGGCGCTCGGGAGTCTGCTCGGCTTGGTTGGGGCGATCGCCTACGGGCTTGGGCTGGGCGCCGCCTCTCCGGATTGGGGCCTCTACCTCACGATCCTCGCTGGTCTCTTCGGGCTTTGCATGGCCTACCTGCTGTACCGGCGGGAGCAACCGGCGATCCCGAGGGTCGCTCGGCGTGGTTGAGTGCGTTTATAAGGGGTCAACGGGTAGAAATCTGTAGGAGGTGAAGAAGTGCAAAGGAAACCGATAACGGCGCAAGATATCCTCAACAACCCAGGTATCATTCTTGCTATCGCGGCAATCCTGCTTATCATTGGAACTATTGGACCATGGGTTTCGGTTTCGGTTCCTGGATTTGCCACGATTACCACGAGCGGCTTGAGCACAGGCGGTGGCAGGCTGGCGTTGATCTACGCGTTGATAATGCTTGGAACCGCAGCGGTTTCACTTGGCTACATCCGCAGCCCGACTCTTGGGATGGTCTTTCCAATCCTCAGCGTTTCTACCTTAACTGGATTCGGAGCAACTGTCGGAGGTCTGCTCGGGTTGACTACTGGGGCGGCTGGCTGGGGCCTCATTGTGGTAATCTTTGCCGGTCTAGTAGCTCTCTTCGCGGCCTACAGAGCATTCATCCAAAAAACACGTGCTGGACTCTGAAACAGGCGACGCTCAGCTTTTTCTTTTTTCCCACACGTTTAAGTAGCGAAGCTCAGATTTTCGATGTGGTCTAGTTGGTGACCGCATGCCAGATTGTCCCACCTGTGGTAAGCCGCTCGAGCCGCCGACCATCGAGTGCTCGAGCTGTGGCGCCGAGCTCCACCGCGCTTGCGCGAAGCGAACGATAGGAAAATCGTACTGCAAGAACTGCTACAAGCAGGCCAAGAAGCAGGCACGCTTCGAGCGGATGGCCCAACGCGAGGCCCTAGGCAGAGAAAAACCTGGCAAGATGTGGTAGTTTTTATCTTTTGGTGACGAAATCTGATTAGGGCGGGGGTAGCCAAGCCAGGTTAAAGGCGCGAGGTTTAGGGCCTCGTCCCGAAGGGGTTCGCAGGTTCGAATCCTGCCCCCCGCACCATAGGTCAAAAATTGCTGGCGCATTAAATGTTAATTTGCAAATAGAAAAGCTTAAGCTTCAGGTACTAAGATATCTCCCGTTTTAATTGTCTTAAGAAAATGTTAAATTTTCGAATTGGGACTATTCCACCCACAGCTGCGCTATGACCACCTCCACTGCTGCCACTTATCTTCGAGGTCGTTTTTATGACAAGTGTATTTAGATTCAGATTTGATTTTTCATCCCTTCGCATGCTAAAGCGTATGTGATAATCCGCTCGATAAGCCCCGATGCCGATCTCGGCATTTGCTACTCTAGCTGCATAAAAAGCCGCTAACCCTGTTGCCATAAAAGGGGGGTCAGTTACAAGCGCCATATTTCTACTGATTTTTTGAACGTTCTTCCTCACGTAATTTTCTATTATTCTTTCCCGTTTTGCCCCAGAACCGGCTCGTCCTATTAGGCCTGGTATATCAGATGGCCATAACCCTTGCGCGAGCCCTTGAATTGCCTTTCGCTTAAAAGGATGGTCCTCCCTGCTGGCCTCGATTGCCTGCTCTAACAAGAATTCCTCCAAATATATCAGCCTCCAACCGTATTTCACAACCAATCTCCGCATTTTTCTCGTATGCTCTCGATAGTCCCCTATTGCCCCCAATAACGCGATGTATTGCAAAGAAACGGGTGGTTTGAAGAAATCCAGCGCTAGTTCGGAACAGCTGACGTTTGTCCTGTGTACAAACGCATAGCAAGGCAGAGTCCTTCGAGTTATTCCTGAGGGGATGAGATGATGGTCGACGTAAATAATCTTATGAGACCTGGATGCTTTTTTAAACGCATTTTTTACCTCTATTTTCTGGGCCACGTTTAACCCCAAATCTAAAATGATGACCGTATCCCAAGCTGGCAAGGCGTGCAATCTTGACGCCAATTCATATGTGCTTTTGGAGAACTCAACGTATGCATCAGGGTAGCGAATTTTAGCAATCGCTGCTGCACAAATCCCATCAGTATCTGTATGGGCAAGAATTCCCACCTTTTTTGGCATCACAAATCACCCATTCTCAACAAAAGCAAACACTCAAGAAGTAGTAGCGGATGAGGATATTCTCGCCTTCAGCTTCCCCAATTCTTTCGTCATTTGTGTTAATTCATTTTCTAATTTTTTTCTTTTTGTTATATCTCTTAACGCTGCTGTTGATCTATCAGTTCTTGGCACCATTGCAACCGTCACTTCCATAATTCTTCTCCTACCTCTCTTATCAAAAGCTTCAAATTCATAGGTTATTGGAGCTTTTCCTTTAGCTCTCCTTCTCTCCTCGTGATATCTCGCCATTCTATTTTTATGTTTTTTATGTATGAAATCCAGAAAATTCCTACCTATTGTCTCTTCTTTGGAATAGCCGCTTATTTTCTCGAACTCCTTATTGACAAATGATATTGTCTTATCTTTTTCAATAACAATCATAGCACTTCCAGAATACTCCAGCAACCCCCTATATCTCGCCTCAGACTCCCTGAGCGCCTCCTCCGCCCGCTTGCGCTCGGTGATGCCGCGGAATATCCCTTGGATTATTGGTTTTCCCCCGACTAAAGTTACAGTGGCAGTTATGTGGACGGGTTTTATTTTTCCTGATTTAGTTATTACCTCCGCCTCAGCGTCGACAGCCCCTTTCTGTTTTATATGTGTCTTAAACATGTTAACGTAATATCTCGCTTTTTGCCGTGGATGGACCATTGTTTGATGGCGTCCTACAATCTCCCCTCTTTTTTTCTCTAAAAGGATTTCTGCCGCTTTATTACAATTAGTTATCAAGCCTGTCTTAGTATCTGCCCAGAGGATTGCGTCCTTTGCATTTTCAAATGCTAGTCTGAATTCTTCCTCGCTTTTTCGCAGCGCCTCTTCGGCTTCTTTTCTTTCCGTTATGTCCCTTACTATCACCCACATCCCGACAGGCTTGCCCTCTCTGTCCTTTTTTAACCATGCCCTAACGGATATGCAGAATGCAGTTCCATCTTTTTTGGTGTATCCTATTTCATATTTATCGGAATGCCCCTTGGCTTTTACCTGATTAATTATCTTAAGTGTCATCTTTTGCCATTTTTTCGGGATGACGCCCAGAATTTTTTTATTCCGTATTTTCGCCGCGGAATATCCTGATATGTCCAAAAACGCTTGATTATACTCGAGGATGTTACCTTCCAGATCTATGGCTAAAATTCCCTCTTTAATAGTTTTATATAGCTCCCTGTATTTCCTCTCTGATTCTCTTATTTCTTCTTCTGCTAGCAGCCGTCGCGCTTCGTACTTATCTTTTACAATTTTTTTCGCTTTACTTAAATCGCGCAGGATGTTCCCCCTAACGACTTATTTTGCATGAGTTTAAAACTTTTCTAATTAGATAGTTTAAAAATTTCTAACAAACAATGGTAATTTTATCTAATCGTTGAAGCTACAAACTCGATTAATACGTGGAGCCCCGTTCTCTGTCGGATCTTTTACCCCCTTGAACTTTCGAAGACAACCATTTAAGGTAAGGCGAACGTCTGAAAGAAAATCCTGTTATCTTTTCAAGCTATGGTTGTATTCCGAAGCGGATAATCGAATTAAAAAGGGAGATTTTCCGTAAGGGTTCTGGAGGGTACAAATCTGGGTTCAAACCTCCAATACCACGCCACCATAGGTTTTATTCTAAGAAAGCTAGAAAGTGTGTCAATCGTCAAGGTGTCGAGATGCCAAAACCGACAGGACCAACGAACCCCGTGTTGCGGAGGCTCGTGCGGGAGCTTCGCGCCGTGGGTAAGAAGCAGGGGGTAAAACTCTGGCTCGACCTAGCGGAGCGGCTCGAGCGGCCCCGGAGGGCCCGGGCCGAAGTCAACCTCAGCCATCTGAACCGCTACTCGGGCGAGGGGAGCACCATTGTCGTACCCGGCAAGGTCTTGGCAGCTGGCAAGCTAAACCACGCGATCTCCGTCGCTGCCTTCAAGTTCTCGGGCGCCGCTAGACGGAAAGTCATGGCAGCCGGCGGCAATGCGTTGGCTATCCGACAGTTGCTCGAGCAAAACCCGAGCGGCAAGGGAGTCAAACTGATGGAGTGAGGAACATGATTATCGACGGGAAAGATCTGGTCTTGGGGAGGCTCGCGAGCTTTGCAGCGAAACGCCTACTCGAGGGCGAGCGCGTGACCGTGGTGAACGCCGAGCAGGTCGCGGTTTCCGGTAGAAAAGAAGCTACTTTCGACGCTTACGACGCTTGGCTTGAGATTCGAAACCTCACCAATCCCCGCAAGGGACCTTTCCACCTCAAGCGCCCCGAGAATCTCGTGCGCCGGGCGGTCCGGGGCATGCTGCCATTCGACAAGCCCCGGGGGCAAGCGGCTTACCGTCGCCTCCGCGTTCACGTCGGGGTGCCCCAGGAGCTCGCCGGCAAGGAGATGCAACCCCTTCCGGAAGCTAGCCTCGAGCGGCTCGGCACACGACGCTTTATAAGAATCGGGGCCCTCAGCAAACACTTAGGAGCGAGGTTCTGATGAAGGTCGTACTCGCAACCGGCAGACGCAAGGCCGCGCTCGCTAGGGCCACGGTGAAGGATGGCCGGGGGAGGGTGTTCATCAACCGCCGCGCACTCGAGGTTTACGAGCCGGAGCTCGCGCGACTCAAGATTTTGGAGCCGTTGACCCTGGTGCCCGAGCTCGCGCGCCGCGTCGACATCGAAGTAGGTGTAGAGGGTGGGGGTTTCATGGGACAGGCGGATGCCGCCCGCACAGCCATCGCCCGGGGGCTCATCGAGTGGTCGGGTGATCCCAAGGTGCGGGAGCTTTTCAAGCAACACGATTGGACCCTAGTGAAGAGCGACGTGCGCTTCAAGGAGCCCAAGAAGCCTGGGGGTTCCGGAGCTAGGGCCCGTTACCAAAAATCGTATAGGTGATCGCGTGCGGGTGGTTCGTTGTATAACTTGCGGCAAGTTGCTGGGCGACAAGTACGAGGAGTTCGAACAGCGCACCAAAAAGGGGGAGGAGCCTAAGCGCGTGCTCGATGGGCTGGGAATCAAGCGCTACTGCTGTAGGAGCACGATGCTCACGAGCATAGACCTGACCGAAGAAATAGCGAAATTCAAGCGCTAGGTGTGCATTTTTACCTGAAAAGCTATTGTGAATTGGTTCGAGAGCATGAAGACCGAGTGGTATTTAGATTTCGTCGACCCGAGCTACAGGCCCACGCGCGAGGACTTGATCGTCCTGTTTAGAGTTGAGCCCGCGAGCGGCATGGGCATGCGAGAAGCCGTGGGGCGCGTGGCCTCGGAGAGCTCGATCGGCACTTGGACCACCCTTACGACGATGACGCCCGAAAAGCGGCGGCTCATGGCGAAGGCTTATGAAATTAAAGGGAGATGGGTGAAGGTGGCCTACCCGCTTGACCTCTTCGAGGCTGGAAACATGCCCCAGGTGCTCAGCTCGGTCGCGGGCAACATCTTCGGGATGAAAGCCGTGCGCAATCTCAGGCTCGAGGACGTGCGGTGGCCACCAAGGCTCATCAAATCGTTCAGGGGGCCCCAGTTCGGCATCGAGGGAATCAAAAAGCTCTTCAAGGTGAGGGATAGGCCGCTGACCGCAACCGTGATGAAACCCAAGGTTGGGATGAGCAGCGAGGAGCACGCCCGAGCGGGCTACGAGGCCTGGGTCGGCGGCATCGAACTCCTTAAGGATGACGAGAACCTCGCCGGGCAGCGGTTCAATCAATTCGAGCGAAGGGTGGCGCGGTCGCTTAAGCTGCGGGATCGAGCCGAGCGAGAGACAGGGAAACGAAAGAGTTATCTGATTAACGTGACTGCCGAGACGCGGGAAATGCTCCGCCGTGCGAAATTCGTGAAAGAACGAGGTGGCGAGTACGTGATGGTCGACATCCTGACGGTGGGGTGGGCGGGGGTTCAATCGCTGCGCGAGGAGTGCGAAGACTTGGGGCTCGCGATCCACGCTCACCGCGCGTTCCACGCCGCCTTTACCCGAAAGCGGGAGCACGGGATGTCTATGCTGGCCGTCGCGAAGGTCGCCCGCTTGGTTGGCATCGACCAGCTCCACATAGGCACCGCGATAGGGAAGCTCGAGACGCCGCGGGAGGAAGTGCTTGCGCTGCAGGAGGCGATCACGGGCCGAAACATCAAGGGCAAAAAACATATCCTCGCCCAAGCGTGGGATGGGATCAAGTCCGTTTTCCCCGTCACCTCAGGCGGGCTACATCCAGGTCTGATACCTGAGATCATCGACATGCTTGGAAAAAATATCGTTATCCAAGTTGGCGGGGGCGTCTGGGGACACCCGCTGGGCGGGAGAGCTGGAGCTGCCGCGGTCCGACAGGCAATCGATGCAGCTTTGAAAGGTGTTTCGCTGGGTGAGTACGCCAAAACAAGAAAGGAGCTCAGGGATGCCCTCGAGAAGTGGGGCTACGTTAAGCCCAAATAAAGCCCCGTACAATAATCTCTGTGGGGCCGTGGGGTAGCTTGGTCTAGCCTCTCGGCTTGGGGGCTTCACGCCAAATTGCCGGAAACCCGAGTTCAAATCTCGGCGGCCCCACCACTCAACTTTTTTCCCTACGAAGTGCGTACGCTACCAAAATTGATGGTAGGATGAAGAGCGCGGCTATCAGGGCATAAAATATCACAAGCGCGGTAAGGCTGCCGAACCTTCCCAACATGGGCATCCTCGCGAGCGAGAGAACGGCGAAGACCCCTATGGTCGTCCCAGCGGCTGCAAGCAAAGCCGTCCCCACATTCATGACCGTGATTCGGATCGCTTGTTGAGGCGGCCTTTTGTGTTCCTTCCACTCCTCCCTGAAGCGATACGTCATGTGAATGGAAAGATCTATCCCTATGCCTATGAGTAGGGCAGATATACCCATGGTCATGACATCGAGCGGCCATCCTATGATTCTCAGGGTCCCAAGTTCCCATCCAATGATCAAAACCATCGGCATGAGCGCGATCGCACCCATCAAAATAGACCTGAAGATCACGCACAAAACGATTAAACAGAGGAGTATTGCAAATATTGTCGTTTTTAACATGCTCGGCGCGATACTGCCCATAATGTCGCTGAAGATAACCGGTTCTCCGCTGACAGCAGGCGCTCCATCGACGGTCAGACCCAGAACTCCGCCCTTGGATTCCTCCACGTGACTTCGGACTATTCGGGCTGCGTCCCTCATCTCTTTGTCCGTTTTAGCAATCACTGAAAAGAGAATCACCGTTGTTTCGTTATCCTCGGTCAAAAGTCCTTGCATCTGGGTTGGATAGGTCCTCCTTAAGCTCTCCAACGCCGCGATAACCTCATTTTCTGTTTGTGGCATTACACCATTTGTAGCAAGTAAAACCATCTCAGCCAAACCCGTCGAACTTGTGATAAGGCCGCTCTGCAGATTGCTCTCGTCAGAAAGTATTGAATTCTCCAAGACAAGCATGGCCTGTAGACCCTGAGGACTCGTGACATTGTCGCCCTTTGCCAAAACAAAAATGAAAGATTGTCCACCAAAGTACCCCTCTATTTCATTGGCTGTAACTATGGATTCGACATCCCCCGGCATGAAAGTCTCGAGTGACATTGTCGTTGATACCCCAAGCGCCAAAAATACACAAACTGTCGTTATACAAGCAACGCCAAATATTATCGGTCTTCTATGGTGCTCAGCCCCTATCGCAGCAGCCGACAACGCTTTGTCGACCCTCTTCCCTCGTCTAGCCACTAATGCCTTTACTTCGCCCACCTTTCGCCGATCCCTTATGACGAGCAAGGCTGGCAAAAGCGTCACGGCCAAGATGAAGGTAAAGAGGATTCCAAGCGCGGCAAATACACCAAATTCCCGGAGGGGTGGTAGATCTGAGATCAAAAATGAACCGAAACCTATCATCGTTGTAATCGCAGACAGAGAAACCGCTACTCCGACGGTCTTGACAGATTTTACAACGGCCTTTTCAACGCGTAGGCCCCTACTCCTCTCTTCATAGTACCGGTTGAGCACGTGGATTGAATAAGCTATGCCGATGCCAAGGATGAGTGGTATCAACGCAACGTGGATCATTGTGAACTGCATTCCAAGGAACCCTAGCATCCCGATTACCCACATCGCCCCCAAAGCGATTGGCAGAAAAGGTATAAAGATGTCTGAAAACCGTCGAAAGACCAGAAAGAGAATCAGGATTACAAGGATCATTGCCGCGGGGATTAAGACGCTGGTATCCCTGCCCATCATTCCTTGGATGTCTTTTTGGAGGGTGATCTCGCCAGTTATGCCCGTCGTTAGATTCTCATGTTTTTCGTCGAACTCATTTACACGGTCATGAAAGACATCGGTCATTTCCGAAAGCTTATCGTTGGGAAGCTCCGTATTTATGGAGACCTTAATTAAGGTGGCTTTTTGATCTGCCGCCAGAAGCTCAGAAACCCGGCTCTCCACTCCAGGTTGGGTCAATAAATACTGAACACTCGCCTCAAGTTGAGGATCGGGCAGAGACTCGTAGTTCTCGATATATGGAATCACGTAATCGATGTAGGCTACTACTTGGGTAGCATAGCCTTCGAGATCCGGGTCCGTCCTCAGTGTATTTTCAAGCTCGAGAATCGCCTTGATAACGTCGGCTTTCGTCACGTTGTCGGCTTTGAGCAAAATACTTTCAAACGATAGGCCACCGCCAAATTTGTCCTCGAGCTCAGACATCACTTTGACCGATGGGTAATCTTAAGGCAGGAACTCCTCGAAGTCGGTCGTTGTCGAGACCTTCGTGATGCCGTACGCCATGAAGCCGCTAACTAAGAGCACACATAGCAGAACGAGGTAAGGCCTTCGTTCGACCGCTCCCGCCACCTTCTCCATCATCCTTGTGCCTCCACCCACAACTCAACCGCTAGAACAACGTATTAAAACAAGCGGAAAAGATTAACCCCAGCGCGTCAAAATCGTGTCTGTGGTGGATTGAAAGTAGCTCTCATCGGCTGCGGCTCGATAGGCTCGGTATTAGCTCGAGCCATCGACAAAAGACGGACCGGCGAAGCCGAACTCGCCTGGCTCTACGACCTGAAGCCCGAGAAATCCGAGGCGCTGGCGAAAAAGCTTCGCTCAAAACCGCGAACAGCGAGGAGCGTGGCGGAAATCTACACCGACAAAACCGTGGGCTTGGTCATCGAGGCTGCCTCCCAGCTGGCGGTAGAGCAGTACTCGCTCGATATCCTTCGCTCGGGTAAAGATTTGATGGTGATGAGCGTGGGTGCATTTGCGGATGATAGGCTGTTGAAGGAAGTGCGCGGCGCGGCCGAGCAAAGCGGTCATAAGATCTACATCCCATCGGGTGCCGTGTTGGGCATCGATGGTGTGAAGGCAGCAACGGTGGGGGGCATCGAAGAGGCGATTCTCACGACACGAAAACCACCCGATGCATTGATTTATAGCGCATACTTGAGCGAGCACGGCATCGACCTAACTGGATTGAAGGAGCCACGGGTCGTCTTCGAGGGTTCGGCTCACGAGGCGGTTAAAGCATTTCCCGAGAGCGTGAACGTCGCCGCGACACTGAGTTTGGCAGGCATGGGCCTCGACAAGACTAAGGTGCGCATCATCGCTGATCCATCGCTCGATCGAAACATCCATGAGATTCGCATCCGTGGCAAAGCCGGTGAGTTCGTCATCGAAGCGCGGAATGTGCCATTTCCAGATACTCCCAAGACAAGCTACCTGGCAGCCCTTTCAGCAATCAGGACCCTTCGCGATATAACAGACGCCGTTCGCATCGGGACCTAGTTCAAAAGTGATAAATGTAGGTGGGGGAGTATTTCTACAAGCTGAGTGGTAGCCATGAATTCGAAGGAGATTGAAGATAAAATAAAGAAGCTGAAGGAAAAGGAAAAAGCCATAATTCTGGCTCACAACTATCAGAGGCCAGAGGTTCAGCTCATAGCCGATTTTATCGGAGATTCTTTGGATTTAGCCAGAGCTTCCGCCAAGGCTGATGCCGAACTAATTGTTTTTGCGGGAGTAGACTTCATGGCAGAAATGGCAGCAATGCTGAACCCAAAAAAAACCGTGGTGATACCAGACCCAGAAGCTGGATGCCCGATGGCTGCACAACTGCCAGCGAGCACCGTGCGCGAGGCAAAGAAAAAATATCCCGATACGGCCGTGGTGCTTTACGTTAACACCCTAGCTGAAGCAAAAGCGGAATCGGATGTCGCGTGCACCTCCGCAAATTCGCCGCAGGTCGTGAATGCGCTCGACGAGGACACGGTGCTATTCGGCCCCGATCGAAATCTAGCCTGGTTCGTGCAGCGCCGCTCGGACAAGCGCATCATCCCCCTCCCTGAAAATGGATACTGCTATGTCCACAAGATGTTCACGCCAGCCGACATCGGCCTCCTGAAGGAGCGCTACCCAGATGCGGAGGTGCTAGCCCACCCGGAGTGTGATCCGGAGGTTCAGCAGCTCTCAACACACATCTGCAGCACGAGTCAAATGTTGGTGCGCGCCAAGGCATCACCAGCGAAGCGATTTATCATTGCAACTGAAATCGGGTTGGTGGAGCGGCTCAGGCGGGAGTTTCCAACGAAGGAGTTCATCCCGGCGCTGGAGACGGCAATCTGTGAGCAGATGAAAAAACATACGCTTGAAAAGGTTTACCTAGCCCTTCGTGACAAGAAAAATGTGGTGCGAGTGCCGCCGAAGGTAGCGAAGCGTGCTCGCGTCACGATCGAACGCATGCTCGAAATTTCAGGGAGGGCTGCACGTGACTAGTACGGTTGCGAGGGAAAAAATTCGCGAGATGTTGGCGGAGGACACGGGCTTTGCGGACGTAACGAGCGAAGCTCTGGTGCCGGCGCGAGCCATCGCCAAAGCTGAAATCGTTGCTAGGCAATCGGGCATCCTAGCTGGCGTCGAGGAGGCAGCTTTCGCTTTTGAGGAATTAGGCATTCATGTGAAGGCGACGAAGGTAGAGGGAAAAATAATCAAAGTGGGAGATGTTTTGATGCGGCTCGAGGGCCAAGCTCGCAGCATCTTTGCGACAGAGCGAGTAGCCCTTAACCTGCTCATGCGAATGAGCGGAGTGGCAACGGCTACGCGGGAGATGCTCGAGCTAGCTAGGAAGGTCAACCCAAAGGTCATCGTTGCAGCGACGCGCAAAACATTGCCCCGCTTTAGCTGCTTTGATAAGCGTGCGGTTAGAGTGGGGGGAGGCGACCCCCACCGCTTCAGGCTCGACGATTGCGTGTTGATCAAAAGCCCTCACGTCAAACTCGTCGGTTCGGTAAAGGAAGCGGTCAAGCGGGCGCGGCGGGCTAGCTTTACGAAGAAAATTGAAATCGAGGTGAGCAACGCGAAGGACGCGCTTGAGGCAGCTCGTTCGGGCGTGAACATCGTGATGCTCGACAATGTGCCGCCAGCCGGGGTCAAACGCGCAATTGAGCTGTTGAAGCGGGCTGGCTTGCGCGACCGGGTTTTGATCGAGGCGTCAGGAGGCATAGAACCTGCTAACGTCACGAGCTACGCAGCTGCTGGCGTGGATATCGTGAGCTCTAGCTACATGACGTTCAAAGCTCCGGCCCTTGACATGAATTTAGAAATTCTGAGTAAGGGTTT
The DNA here is from genome assembly GCA_030615805.1 of Hadesarchaea archaeon. GTDB lineage: Archaea > Hadarchaeota > Hadarchaeia > Hadarchaeales > Hadarchaeaceae > DG-33. The sequence continues at coordinate 17,016 of JAUWYN010000005.1, forward strand.
TAAGCCCGCCGCTAGCAGGAGGAAGCGAAAACCGAGGTGACCCGATGGCAGAGCTCACACCTGCTGGTCAAAAGGCATACGATGCGCTCAAAAAGCTCGGCGCCACGAATCCGGATGCCCTCAGGACCGCCGACGATATCACGCGCGCGGCTCGCCTGCCAAAGGGCATGACGAACAACGCGCTGATGGAGCTCGTCGCAAAGGGGTATGCAAGGCGGGTGGCGCGACAGAAGTCCGCAGGCTACTACATCACGAAGTGACTAGCCGCAGTCGACCCGCTTCCGTTCACCCAAGCTCTCTCGAGTTAGTTTAAAGTAGTCCTGCCAGTAGCGCTTTATCCAACCAACCCAAAATTAATTTCGATGAAGCGAGTCGGAGTTGCTGAACTACCCTTGCACGGCGGCAGGTGCCCGCCTTGGTTGTTCAGCCGGATGAAGCGTTTGGGTGGAGCCATAGCCGAGATCATCGTGCACGAGTACGGGAGGCGAGAATTCCTCCGCAGGCTAAGTGACCCCTTCTTCTTCCAAGCGCTGAGTTGTGTGCTAGGATACGATTGGCATAGCAGCGGCACCACTACGGTAACGATGGGAGCGCTCAAAGAAGCCTTGAAGCCGGAGGAGCTGGGCATAGCGGTCTGCGGCGGTAAAGGCAGGATCTCGAAGCAAACACCAAACGAGATTGAAAAACTAGCCGATGCGTTTCCCATCCTGAGTAAGAAAATCGAATCGCTCAAGTATGCCAGCCGGATGGCCGCAAAGGTCGACAACACCTGCCTGCAGGATGGCTACCAGCTCTACCACCATGCTTTTGTGCTGAGCGAGGACGGCGATTGGGTGGTGGTGCAGCAGGGCATGCACGAGCGGTTGGCGCGACGCTATCACTGGCTCTCCGAGGGCATCCGCAGTTTCGTCGAGGAGCCCCACACGGGCATCGCGGGTGATCGTCGAGAAGAGGTGGTGCTCGACATGACCGCGCGTGAGAGCGAGGAAACAAGAAAGACGAGCCTTGACCTCGTGCGCGACGACCCAAGGCGGTTAGGGGGCTACGTTCGAGAAGCCGAGCAGCGGTCGCTCGACGATTACTTGGCGCGCTCGCCGCAGGTGCTCACCCTCATGATGCCGACCCAGCACACGATCTCGGACCTCACCGAGCGGACTATGGCGGCGCTTCGCAAAGCCTACGAACTCCAGCCCTCGAGCTATGAAGAGCTGGTGGCCATACGGGGAATCGGCCCAAAAGCCGTGAGGGCGCTCGCGCTGGTCTCGGACCTCATCTACGGGAAATCGCCTTCTTGGCGGGACCCCGCAAAGTACAGTTTCGCACACGGTGGTAAAGATGGGGTGCCCTACCCGGTGGACGAGAGAACTTATCAGAAGACAATCGAAATTCTCGAAAGCGCAACCCAGGGGGCAAAGGTCGGGCAAAAGGAGAGACTGAATGCTATTCGGAGGTTACACGAGTTTCTAGGGTGAAAATTTAAGAGCTAAAAAATCCAAATTTATTTGGCCCGCGGTAACTCAGTTTGGTAGAGTGGTCGGCTGTAGACCCAAGCCGAAACCGACATGTCGCCGGTTCAAATCCGGCCCGCGGGACCACTTAAATAAGCTTTTTAATTCCAAAACCAATAATTAATCGGGCTGGCAGTCACAGCGGCGGGGAAACTCCGGCACTCGTTCCGAACGCCGAAGATAAGCTCGCCAGCGATCTGGACTGTACTGTGTTCCGAGAGGGCACGGGAACTCTAGGACGCTGCCAGCCCACTTGAGTAAGATTATTATTGGCGCGACTCAGTTTTATTTGGGCCCTGGTGGTGTAGACCGGTCTAACATGTAGGCCTGTCGAGCCTACGCCTCGGGTTCAAATCCCGGCCAGGGCGCCTCTTTCAGGGTTCTGTTGCATTATCGGGGCGTGATTTTGGGTGGTGCAATTCGGGGCTTTTCGGTCAGTAGTCGCAAAGTAGGTATTTTAGGTTCTGGTAAATATTCAGGATTTTAGTCAAGTGGTAAATTTCGGGTGCTAAGAACCATCTTAGAGGGAAGTTTTTATCGGTAAATTGGTGCTTTAATCCCTACCGCGCTGTGATCCCGTTTATAAAGGTTTTGGTTCACGGGGCTTTGTAAAGAAAGTGGGGGTTGTAAAGAAAGTCCTCCCTCTGTAAAGAAAGTCGGCGATTAAAGTCAAGCCACACGTGTCGCTGTCTTCGAGCAGGATTTTGTACGTAGGATGAATCTTAAGCCCTGAGTAGGGTGGATAAAAATTTCCAATCCTTTTTTCTCAACGGCACAATTGCGGGTCTCATCGAGAGTTTCTTCTTGAGCGATTTAGGAAAGAGAGGAAGATCAAAGTAATTTATTTTTGTGATTTTGTGCCAAACTACATCTCTCCGTTTTACGTAAACTTCATCCTTAACTCGAGGGGGTTTTCTAGGTTTGCTTTTTACTTCACCAATAGCGTAAATATGCTTCTCGGCCACAACAACAACTTTATCCCCAAGTCGCATCTCTTTGAAAAAACGTGGAACATGGCTTCTACGCGGGTAACCAGTACCCAATGATATGTAATTATTACGAATCCAATCGCCGAGAATTGTAGACCTCCATTCTCGATGTCCAGAAGTTATTTTCCAAATTCTCAATTTATCAGACCCCCACCAAAATCATCTCAACATCTGCTATTAAAAACCCTGATTTAAAACACATTAGAATTGAATTTAGGCCCAGAACTGGTAGGTACTCTTACATTCTCTAGTAATGCATTTTATTTTTGCACGAGAGATTTTCCCAACTCCTCACGCTAGCTCGACCAATCTGGGATTCTCCTGACTCTAGACTACCCGCAGACGTTCATCAGTCCGCTTCCTCAGCGTACTCATCAAGCACGGAATCGGATAAATGAGCGAGGTGCCTAAGCTGCGCCAATTCCTTGAGGCTATCATACGAAATATAGGTACAGCTGTCAGAGAGGGGACCGCGATCGAGCAGCGAAAACACCGGTCTCTTAAGCTCCTGAAAGACCTTTTCGCTCCTGATTGATGGGGCGACAATATGTAGTTTTATATTCATGTTCGGCTGGAGGGCAAGCAAGTCTGCCATCCGAAGAATCCCAGAATAGATGGAGGTCGTGTGCTCAACCTCAAATGCCCGGACAATGGAGCGGCCCTTCAGCCAAATGACATCGATCTGCTCTATCGTCTTTAGGGTTGTTTCGTCGTAGCTGAGCGGGAGGCCATCGAGAAGGGTTCCCTCTTCAGGTGTCCACTCCGCCAGCACAGCCGCTCGATTATTCCTCGGTAGCCATATCCTCATCCCTATCTGGGCCCCAATCTTCGCAATCAGTGCCTGAATCTTGATAGACTCACGAGCCTCCGCTTCGACCTGCGGTATCTCGGACGGTTCCGGCCCAGTTTCCTCTGGTACTGAAACGGTTACCACCTTGTCTCGCGCCCGCACACGGTGACGAATGAGCTTCTGATAATGTGCCTCGTCAACCGGATAGACCCGATCGGAACTACTCTGCTCAAGCAGCTTTTGCTCCAGGAATCGACCGTCTAAGTCTTCAAGCCGAACGAGACTCCCGCGGAGCTTTCCTGTCCACGTTGATGAACCTTTATCATGTCCTCTTGTGAATGACAACACGTTCCAGATCTCATCTTCGTGGATTGGGATGGCATTCTCTTTAGGTAGCCACACGATAGGCGTCACCTTGAATCGGACAACGAACGGATCGTTCTCGGGATAAAACCGGGGTGAGTCGTCCGTGTACGGCCCGCTCACGACTTCGAGGATGCCAATCCAGCGGGAGAGCTTAGTCAGGTAACAGACCAGCTTGTCGCCAGGCTTGATTCTATTCGCGGCAGTCTGATGGCGAGAACGGAATCCTGATACATCGCGAGGCGACTTGCTGAACGCCTCGTACGTCTCCGGCGAGAACAGGTCAAGATAGTAGGCCATTGTCATACCTTCTTTTGCTCTTCAATGGGCAGTTCACAGCGTATATTCAAATCATCCCCTTTTAACTTGTGTCTAATGGGTTTTTAATTTTGCCAGAATCTCTCGTGACGACGCAAGTATAGATAGATCTTTGACGTTTCCGAATGTTTGCCATTTAACTACAAAAATGGTGCGTTTTTAGAAAAGCAAGTGTTTATTTTTAAATGCGGAAGATTGTAGGTCATTCTAATTTTTCGTTAATCACATGAAATAATATTTCGAAATTTGCCATAGTGCTTTCTCCCAAAATTTGATCGTTACATGACTTATCACAGGTGATATTCAATATCTGCTTTGCGACCAAGATTTTATCAAATCCTCCAAATCCGTAACTAACGACTATCCCCCACTCCCTGCTAAGTAAAAATCTTAACCCGATAATTTTATCTGATGTGGGTGGACTTTTGAGCCCAACTTCAACCCACAAGAATCTACAACCATATTTTTTTCTTAGTTCAGGTGAGTTAGTAAAATCCACAGTAAAATCTGGTCGATAGCTTTTAGGTTCTCTAACGATTGCTCCTTGCCTCTCCCAATGTACCTTTAATCTTTTAACGACTTCTTTATGATGGGAAACTTTTTCCGCCATAAGTAAACCCATAATACCCTCTTTCATGTATCTTGTAAACTTACACCACGATTTGGGGTTTTCTTGTTTTTTGGGTTAAAAGCTAAACTTTTGCTGTTAATCTGGTCAAGTGTCAAGTTCAAGGAAACGTAAAAAAGTTATTTTTTCGTGTTTAGCCGCTTATTTTTAAGGTCTTTATAACATTCAGCGATAGATTGAATGTATGTTTTGGGTATCTTCTCATTTTTCATAAACCAGTCATCCACTAGATCTATGGCTTTATTTTTCTGCCCGTTGGAAAGATATTTATTTACTTTCTTTTCCAAAAACTGGGGCGGAGATTTGCCGTCACCTGGATAAACCAAAATCTTGCTTGCTGAAGTGGGCTCGAGTTTAAGCACGCCGCCTCCGTAAGTTCTCCCTTGAAGCTCCACAGATAGTTGAGAAATCGATGTAAACATAGAGAGTTGAATCCATTTTTTCATATTTTTATTGACATTATTTTTAAAAATTAATTGATGTATGCTATTGGTGCTGAGAACCTTATCACGGTTCAAGACAATGAACGGCACTTCTTTTGTCATATAATGCAAAAAACCGTCCTGCGCAATGGGCTTAGGGATTGAGTACCATTTTTTTCTTTTCTTAGTATGATGCCTTTTATTTATCCCAAGGTTTTCACCCTTTGATACGTAATCTTTTATTCTTTTTGGGAGACTACCTTCTGGTATTAGTAGTATAGATTCTTGAACATCTGGCTCAGATACCGAAAGTTTGGACAAGTTTTTGGATTCCCTCAAAATAGGTTTTAAATATTTTTTAGGGAATTTTTCATTTCTAGCCCATGCGTTATTAACAATAAAAAATTTATTAGCACCTGTTACAGTTCCGATTCTAATATTGGCGAAATCTCCCAACAGGCGAAATCCAGATTTTTCTACACTCTTTGAAAAAATCTTACTTAGAGACTCGCTGACAAAACCCCTCCATGGAGACTCCGTCCATGTATCCCGATCTATTTTTAGCCAACTAACATTTTTTTCAGGGATTTCGTCACTATAGAAGATTCCAAAATCTTGTGCTTTTTTACCAAATCCTTCTCCGAAAAAGACAAGAATTCTTTCTTCTGTACTCTCAAATAAATGGCCCCCCAAGAGAATTACCTGTACAGTCTTAAATTGAGCAACTAAATTTTCTCTCACTCTTCCAGCGAATGATGCAAAAAGAAATGACCACGGTAAGATGACCACAAGGCTCCCCCCTTTTCTAATAAATTTCAAGCAGTGGATAACGAAATATGACCACAAATCACTGGTTTTTGGAAGCATTACCGAAGATGTAGCTTTTCTCGCGCGTTCAAGAGTTTCATCACTAATAAGATGATGCCTAACAAATGGAGGGTTCATGAGTACCACATCAAATTTCTTGGCAAGTTCGTGTTCCTTTACAGTGAAAAAATCCCGTATTTCTAAGTTACATTTTTCTGCTATTTTCGAGTGGGTCTTTTCGAACACTTTTTTTGCAGCAGAGTCGATATCATATCCAAATAATTTATTTTTACCTGAACTAGGATGAAATGCACGTAAACGGTCATGTGATGCGATTAATAAAGAACCTCTGCCAAAACAGGGATCCAGAACTCTTGATTCACCATCCCTTATTATGCGATCGGAGATAAAGGTAGCTAAACTAAAAGGCGTGCAATACATCCCATTCCTTTTTCTAGAAATCATTAAAATCCCTGAGAAACTCGAGAAGTGTCTTTCTTTTGTCAATTTTAAAATGTCCATTTATTTTAGCGTAGTATCTATACATGAGAATTTCTTCGCTCTTTTTAACTAAGGAATTCCAATTATCTTCTTTTAAAGGTCGTAAGTTATCAAATTGCTCCAAGAGTAAATCCAAAATAAGCACAAAATCCATTGGTGGGTATGGCAATCTAGGTTTTTTTATTTTATGTTCTAAGCAATAATGGATATCTTCACCGATACTTAAAATTCCCCCGTATTGTAAGTGAGAGATAGGTCTATCCGTATTAGTTGGATCAACATCGAAATGAAATTTTCGGACAACTCTTTTCCTTTCTCTATAGTCTTTCAAACAACAAGATGGTACATTACAATAGCTTCTAGTTATTGTTGTATCTTCAGAATTGCCTATTAGTGTTAAGCAGAGCGTGAATGAATATTCTGAAAGGCATCCATTTTCGACTTTTACTATTCCCCCCAGCAACGCGGAAGCAGTATTTGGGGTAAATCCGCTCCTATCGTCTAAAAGCGGTAGCTCCCAGTTTGGTTTTATTTCCAAAATCCAATTTTTGTCGTCTTTTTGATTCATAAAATGAGAAAATTGTGAACACACATCATTATACATTTTGCTTGATATTTCGCACAGTTTAGGTTTATCCCTAATGTGTTCTAACGACTTGGTAAAATGGCTTTTGAGTTCTTTAACATCCATTTATTCACCATACTCCTGGCATGCTTCATCCACTATTTATTTTGAAAGAACGAGGCTCGTCAAAATAGAGTTCAGTTTTCTTATTTCTGTCTACATTGCTACACTTGTAGTGCACAGGCTGCTCCTCTTCATCAGTCAAATTGAAACCAACTGTTTCAGGATATTTTTCTCCACAAACCGCACACTTTGTTTGGTTTTTTGTAGGAATTTTGAAAACCAATGGAGCGATTTCCCAAGGATTCGTTTCTTTTATGCTTTTTGTTTTTTTCTGGGACAGGAGGATTTCGTCAACGACGCAAACCCACCATAAAGGTTGCTCTGTTTCATAGAATACTCCTTTGTATCGGGCGGATTCGAAATTTTTGGAGATTTTTTTGAAAGCACTTTCAATCATGCCCAAGTGCGTGGCAGTATGTAAACTGTTGTACAAGAATCCGGGTCTAGCCATCAGAGATTGCCTGACCCATCTCGCGAATATTATAGTGTCCCCGGGATATTTCGTGGCAGCGCCACTTCTGGTTAGCCCACCATGTAACTCATCCGGGAGCATTGTTCTTAGTCTTTGTTTGATATCGTTCGGCGCTTTGATTAATCGAAACAATTCTTCTGGATCATTGGTTCTAGAACTTTTAATCTTACGATACGTGAGTGCGTCTTTGTGTAAAATGATATGCCCACATCTTTGAATGTCTTTAAAATCGAGTATCTTATCAAAACGCTTTTTAACTACTTTTTCGTAGAAATTTTTACGTTTAGGATATAAAGTAAATCCATATACTGGAATATCAGGATAATTCTCGCGAATTTTTCCTTCCATAGTTAACCCTAAATCGCGGAACTTATCTCTTTGACTATCTAGACGATAATCAACCAAGAAAAGGTTTGGTATTTTCCTAAGACTGCTTGAACCCAACATTTTTGACACGTCTTCAGGTTTAAAGAAAATTACTTTACTGTTTTTTGTCTTTTTTTCCATTTCTTTTGCCGCTTTTCTATGCTCGTCTTTGTCGTCTATCCACCAAATCAAGACGGGGTCGCTATTCATGGAAGTTTCACCTCAACACACGTTTTCCATGGGCGTTTGGCCGCCATAAAATTGACTGTGCCACCGTAAGTTTTTGCTATTCCTCTGACAATGCTCAACCCGACTCCTGTTCCAGTACCAAGGGCAGCAACGGTCTTATCACCTATTGCTTCTTGTAATCTACTGTAAATTTTACCTTCTGGATCCGTCACTAGCGGTTGAAACACATCTTCCCAAAATTCTTTTGACAATCCTACTCCATCATCATGTATGCGGATTATTGTTGCGTTCTCTGCTCTCTCGCCTTCAACCAAAATCTTGTTTCCTTTTCCTGCGATGACTGCCTTTATTGAGTTTGACAATAGATTGACGATGATTGAAAAGAATTCTGACTCTAACATTGGTCCAGTCCTTAGATAATCTGGTATATTTATATCAGGTTTGATTTTGTAGTACGAAAGAACATAATCAAAAGACTTGACAATCTTTTTCAAAGTTTTTTTAACTAGGATTGGTTTTCTGGTGGCTCCTAGCTTTGCTCTTTTAATAATACCAAACGATTCTAACATTTCATCGAACCGATCGCTGGTCTTTCGTAAAGAATCAGCAAATTCTTCAAACTCTCTTTTTTGCTTTTTTGGTAATTTCTCTGCTAACCGTTGTGCAGTATTTGCATGAGTATCTAGGTTAGAATACAAATCTCGCACCTCATGTACAAATCCGAAAAATAACTGGTTTACTGAAAATACATCTCTTAGAAGGTTAATCTCATTTTCTTGGTATTCAACCGATCGACGAATATGTTCCGCGGCTGCCTTAACGCTCTCCTTCGGTACTTTTAATTCATCTTTAGGCACATATTTGTTGACATTCTTGGTAACGGTCTCGATTAGATTTAACGACTTATCTATCGGCGCAACAGTCGTTTCCTTCGGCTTTATACCCAACTCTCTCTCAAGTTCTTTTTCAGCTTCTTCCAATTTCTCTTCACTTCTCAATACCAAGAAATAATCGTAGTAGAATGTGGCCCACTGAAGTCCTAGTCTTATAAACCTCTTGAGAGATTCGTATGCGTCGTTTTCCACAAATCCTTCACGATCCGCCTTTACGTCAAACGGTAATTGGGGGCTCGAATGTATGAAAACTCTCCCAATTAGGCTCGAGTTTCTAGGATGATTTAACATGGATCTACTAAAATCAATAATTTTTAGGTTTGTGGCTACATTCCTAAATATTTCGTTAGGCATCCCTGATCTACGCGCAACGTCCTTATCAATTTCTAACCAATCATTTCCCGGATCACCATAAGGATAGACTCTAAACCCATCGAGATAGACACGAACGCCGCCTTCTTTCATTATTTCTTCTGCTACAGCTTTGCTTAGGGTTCGCGGATCGCGATAGTATTCCTTTTTTATGGGCACCCAAGCAATCTCATAACTAATACCTCGCAAACTTTCGAACTTGTCTGGCAACATATAAGTCTTATTTCCGATTTTCTTCGCTTCTAGTCCAAGAATGGCAGTCCCGTCTTCATTTACTCGACCGCTTATCTTTCCCCACCCAGCATCCATGAATTGATCTATTAGTGCGCCCGTTCCTTTCTCAAACTCAGGGGCATCGAAAACAACCTCGAATCCTGGGTCCTCTTTGTACCCCCTCCTCCTAGTTGGCTGACACAAAGAAAGCAACAAAATCTGTCTTCTAAGAGTATTAAAATTTCGTTCTGACCAGTCTTCGGCTAAGTCAATTAGTTCAAGAGTTAGACCAGGAGATCCGTCGTCCACTAGTTTGGTTTTGTAAGAACACGGGATTTCGTCAAGTTTTGTACCTTCAGCGAACTTTTTCCAAACAAACATGACTTCTGTGCGCTCTAACTTGTTCGAGTTGGGCTTCTTAGCAATAGTTTTGAGCCCCAATTTGCGTGCAAGTCTGCGACACGCAAAACGCCCTATTCCTTTTTCTCCTGTTTTTCGCCTTCCATAAATGGGTGAAATGGGCTCACGACGCTTGTATGATGTGGCTATCCTCATCCAGTAATCATGCACTTCATCAAATGTCATGCCATTTCCATTGTCGATTATGTATATCTTTCTAGTTCCATCTTGTTCGCCCTTGGCGTTTATGAATTTAATGGTTGTTTTTGTTGCATCTGCATCGTATGCATTCTTTACCAATTCTGACAAGGCGATATAACTCCGTCTGACCAAACGTTCCCCTAGCTCGCCCAGAAGACGGCTATCGACAGTAAAATATATCTTTTTATCTGCCAATTTATCTCTCGGCATTTTCCAACCTCTTTTTCTCTTTCTTGTAATATTCTTCGATAGCCTCGTGAGCTATTTCTTTGAGGGGTTTATTCTTCCCCACATTCTGCGAATGGAGATGCTTCAATTCTTCAACCATACGCCACGTTTTTACATACATGGCAAAACTCTTTGATTCCGAACCTTCCTTTTTAGGTCTTCCCATTTTATCGAATAAACAGTTTGCGTACCTACATATAAATATATTTGTATTTTAAAATATAAAAACATAAGTATTTATACCCTATTGTATATTTATACATAAATACATAAAAACAAAAGTGATAAAAATGGAGGAACTACAAACCGCCGAAATCCAAACTGTGAAGCAAACATACGCGCAAGACTGGCCTGCCTACAATGAGGCGCAGACGATGGAAAAGACTTGCAAGCACTGCGGTTCGGCGAATCTTACCAAACGTGGGCATAGGCGAAACAGGGCAGGTAAAGTCCAGCTATTTGCGTGTAAGCACTGCGGACGGAGATTCGTACTCAATGAAGACGGCTTTCAAAAGATGAGACACAAACCCGAACTCGTAACGCTCACTTTGGACCTATTCTTCAAGGGCCTCTCCCTACGCAAGATCGCCGACCACTTGACGCAGTTCTACCAGCTGAAAATCCACCACACAACGGTCCTGAGATGGATCCAAAAATACGTCCAGGTCATGAAGGTCTACGTTGATGAATTGAAACCTCAAGTCTCAGAGAGGTGGCACGCGGACGAGATGATGATAAACGTGGACGGGGCCTACAGGTGGCTCTGGAATCTCATGGACGCAAAAACAAGGTTCCTACTGGCAACTCAACTCACGGAGCAAAGGGAGACCGAAGACGCTATGAGGCTTTTTGCTGGAGCAAAGCAGAAGGCCGGTAAAAGACCAGAGGTGATCGTGACCGATGGGTTGCAGGCTTACCGAGCTGCATACATGAAAGAGTTCTGGACGCTCAAGAAGCCACGAACGGAGTATATTCGTCTCGCTAGGTTCGAGGAAAAGGTGAACCAAAACCTCATCGAGCGATTCAATGGGACGACAAGAGAAAGAAACAAAGTCATGCGGGGCCTCGACACGGATGAATCAGCGGAAACTTTTGTGGATGGATTTAGAATTTACTACAACTTCATCAGGCCACACATGGGACTTGATAACAAGACCCCTGCCGAAGCTGCCGGAATTAATCTGGAACTGAATGGCGGAAACAGATGGTTAGAACTCATTAGGAAAAGTACAAATCACAATAATAACAATAATCAAGATAGTAATGGGAGGAGCCGATAAAGTTGGGGCAATATTTGAGAGGGGAGAAAGGGAAGTACGAACCCGTCGTGGCCTCAAGGTATGTGGTGGGAACATGAAAAAAGAAAGTTATGCCGATTGGTCGACAGGAGATTTGATCAAGGAAATAAAGAAACTCAAAATGAGAAAAAAGTACGGGGTAGTCTGGGACGAGGAACACACAAAAGAAAAATTTGAAAAAGAAGCTGAAGGGAAACTGCCGGTTCTTAAGGAAGATAAGAGCAAAGAAATCAAAACAGACGAAAACAAACCCATTAACATTCTAATTGAGGGAGACAACTATCACGCTTTATCTGTTCTGAAT
>JAUWYN010000002.1 GCA_030615805.1 Hadesarchaea archaeon
AAGCAAACCCCAAGCTAGTTGGTGGTCTAGTTCGGCGCGGATGGACGGGCCACGATATAGATATTGAAGTGTCAAAATTGGGGCTAAAGGTTCCTCTCGAATTAATGTGCCTAAAATTTGGTAGAAAGGGATGGCTTCCTGTTTCTATTGATGTGGGCGGGGAGGGCTGAACATGCCATGCCGAGGCGACAGGGAAGCCATGATAAAATATCTGGCGAGGTTGGGGATACGCTACACCCGCATTACCTGCGACGATTGCCCCTCGAAGAATAGTTGCCATTGGGCTTATGATGCCTACAACACGGATGGGGATTGTTTGGCGGTGAAATGATGGGCGGTGAGGGCAATGGTTGAATTATTGCTTTACTGCGGGGTGTGCAAGAAGCCACGTTATTTTAGAGTAGTCGTGGGCGGTGGCGTTTGCACGGTTTGCGGGCACGTAGCAAGTGGTGAAATTTGAGGGCTGATGGACATGGCTTTTGATGTGGCTTCATATTTGCTTGGATTGTTGGGTGGCATCATGCTCGGTGCTGCGCTTATGCGGCGACACCTTGAGCGGGGCGGGGAGGGCGAGAGGCGTGGCTGAATGGAAGGGTTGCGGTCATAGTGTTGAGGCGATGATTTTGGATGGCAACCCTCTCTCAATTATTCCCTATCTCGAATTTCGGGAGAACAATCCAGATGAGTTGTGCTGGGAATGTTGGTTGAAGAAAAGGGGGCGGCGGCGGTGAGCGGTGATGGCAACCATTTGTGAAGGATGCAACTGCTATTGGGGATCGCCGGGGAACCGAGCCTGCGATGTGGAGCTGACGCGCAAGTGCCTCCGGCCCCGAATTCCGACGGACTGCCCGAAGGGATTGGGGCAGAGGCGGATTGACAGCCGTGTTCATTATTCGAGCGGGGGTTTTCCGCCTCATATTCATCCTTCTAGGATCAGGGAGGCGATTGCATAGCTGAGTTTCCAGTGGAAGCCGACCTCACCATCACGGGCAGGAGGGTCATCGGCTGCCTCATGGGGAAGGGGACGAACGGAGCCAGGGCCGTCGACCTCGCGCTGGAGCTGGGGATGCACACGAACCAGGTGCAGCACGTCCTCGGCAGGCAGCTCGAGCCGATAGGGGAGGCCTTCAGGGCGGGGGAGAACTGGGTCGCCACGGACGCCGCCATCTCGCTGAAGGCCAGCCCGAAGATCGCGCTAGACCGGTTGAAGGCAGAGCTGGAGAGTTCCCTTTTTAACGGGGGGAAGCCGCCGGAGCGCATCGTCGCCTTCCTAGAGGAATATCGTGCTGCACGCGACTTGCCTAGCCCACTAACACCAGGGGAGGCATTCAAGTTCGCGCAGAGGAGGGCGATGAGGGCATGATTATCTTTCCACTTTCTACATTGCTCGGTTTCAGTGTGTGTGCGTGTGTAAGGGGTTTTGCAAATGCGATATCGAAAAAGTGGCGAAAGGAGGCAGGATTGGGCTTCTTATCTTTCCCAATTCTACAATTCTACCTCTTTCTTTCTTTCTTTCTTTCTTTTCTTTCCAGATTCTACATTACTACAATTGAATTCTACATTGCTACAATTGGGAAAGATAATCTTTCCAAATTCTACATTTCGGAGCGATATCATGGCTGAAAAGAAGAAGGTGCAGCTCGGCTGGTCGGTCCCGGAGGAGTCCGCAAGGAGCTTCAGGGAGGCCGTGATTCGCAGATGGGGGCAGAAATACCTCTATTTTGGCGAGGAGCTCGGGCGGGCCATGGACAACTACGTTGATAACCACCTATCCGGTTCCCTCGTGCACGCGCACACACACGTTCCTCTTTCGACGAGGGGCTTGAACACGACCAAGCGCATCATGGACCGCATCCGCAGCAAGTTCACGAAGCAGGTCTTGGAGAAGGATGTCGACATGGCGATCCGGCACGAGGCGGGGACATGCGACCGAACGATAAGGGATCAGAAAAACACGCTGCTCAGGCTCGGCTTGCTCAAGGTCAAGGTCGTGGGCGAGTTCGGCAAGCAGAGCATCTACGAGATTGCGAAGGTGGACGCAAAATGATGTTCAGGTTGTTGAGGAAGCTCAGGCTGGAGATATTGCTCAGGGATCAGTTCAGGTGCCAGGAGTGCGGCTCGTCGAGGAACCTGCAAGTCCACCATCGGAGGTACGAGGTCAAGTTCAACCCCGATGACTTCGTGACGCTTTGTTCGCACTGCCATGCTCGCACCAAGAAATCCCGAAGGCTACCGCTCTCCGACTACCCGTTCACTAGCATCGTCATCGAGAGCAAGGGACACATACCGCCCGAACCCGCCATCGAAGTTGAGCTAGTTGACCTCGGGGATGATGAGTTCGACCGCGAGCTAATGGAATCGATTGAAAAGGGCGAACTTCGCGTCGATGCGGCTGGGGAGGCAAGGAGGAGGGTTGGATCGTGAGCAAAAAAACTGCCGAGGCTCGATGGCTTGCCAAGTTAAGGGCCAAGCGTCGGTCTCGCCGGGTGGGGGGCGGAGCTAAATGACCAACTGCGAACGATGCGGGTTTGAACCAGCTAATAGAACTCCCTATAACGAGGAAAAAAGGGAAATTGAGCATGTTTGCGAGTATTGTTTCAGCCAAATGTATCCCGAGCACTATAACAATTTAAGCGATGATCCATGCGTGAAATGTGGTTCGCGTTTGAATGTAGTCAAGCACCACGTTAGTTATTCGACACATACGACAATCCCGCTTTGTGCCAAATGTCATCGTCAAGAACATAAGAACGCCGCACGCCCAGCCGATTCCCCCCGATGTCTTGGGTGTAACAAACTCCTCTCTTGGCGTCAAGGAGTGAATGGATGGGTATGTAAAAACTGGGGATGTCACAGATATTGGAAATATGGCCGGGGACCAGTAATCCATATCATCCCACAGCTGGATGTGAATTTTAGTTCGTTGCCGATGGTGTTCGAGCTGTCACCGTCTCGCCGGGTGGAGGGGGGCTAGCATGTTCCCAGCACTCAACCCCTCGAAGCTGACGAAGGACGATATGAAAACGCTCCGTTACTCAATCCAGATGCTCCACGAGCTCATGGCGGACTTATTGAACCAAGAAAATTGGGAGACTGACTACGACCTATGCGATGAAATCAGAAAACAACTGCTCGAAGTCCTGAAGAACGCCGAGTTGAGGGCGAGGGGTGGCCCCTGATGGCCGACTCCGTTGGAATGCTGCTGTGGATAGTCGTCATAGTGAGCTCGATAACTATACTCGCAGGCTTCGTGGGCGCGTTTGCGTTGGCGACAAGACCGTTGAGTGGGACTGACATAGCCCTCATTCCTATCATAGCATTACCGTTGGGGTATCATCTGCTGTCCGAAGCTGGCTTGTTTTTGCCTGTGGTATTTGGCTCACTGCTGGCTTCGATTGCCTTAACATGGAGGGGTTCCTGATGTCCGTCTTCTGCCCCTACGAACAAGGCAACGTCCCGATAGAGAAGTGCCGGAGCTGCGACAGGAAGGAGACGTGCCCTTTGTTGAGTGGTTGGTGATGGCTCATGTTCGGTAAAAGTTTCTATATAGATATCGTGAAGCGGTATGAAGAAAACAGGGAGAAATGGGGAAACCAGAGCAGGGAAGTCGTGTTCGCGGTTTTGGTCGAGGAAATCGGGGAAGTCGCACGCGCATTGTTAAACCGCTTTTCTGAAAACAAGGAAAAGGATGGCGCAGTCGATTTAAGAAAAGAATGCGTGGATGCGGCTGCCGTTTTATGGGACATTTATGATCGAGCAGATGAACTTGTCAGAAAAACAGAGCTGGAGGGGAGGGGATGACCGCCATCTTGAATGATGAAAACCTGATGGGATGCATCAGGACGCTGTTGAAAATCGAGCATGGGAGTTTTCCAGATTGGGCTTGCTTACAGTGCGAGAATCTTAGTAAATGCGAAAAACTTTTTCGCGGGCTGGAGGCGGGGAGATGATGACCAAGGTGAGGTTCCTCGTTCTGTATATCTCCTTCGGCGTTTCACTGTTGGCGTTCAAGGAAGTGGCGCACCGAGGCGTGCATGGGGCACCTTCCCTCTGGATGGGTCCCGTTCAGCTTGCGATTCTTTTCGTGCTGTTCCTGCCGTGGTTCTTGAAACTTCCGTCGGGGGGGAGTTGGCGGTCATGGCACTCCGAAAAGGAGGACTGTTGGAAATGAGAAAAGCTCTGATTATCAACCCGCATCGAATTGATGATCTTAGCGATGTGTTGGCGATAGCTCGCGCCGAGGGAAAAAGGGCGTTCAGAACGGCTGAGAACATTCGTGTCCCCCCGGATGCCAATCTTCCTCGGGATGAGTTAGGGAATTATATCGTCGTGGTTGAGTTGCACAGTTCCCCAGGCGTAGGGGAGTCGAGGCAAAAGAAGTGAGGATATGCATGCTTACTAGGTTCTTTAATCGCAGGAATGCGGGGATTGGTCAAATCAGTCAGAAGTTGTTGGAAAAGTTGTTGAGCCGTGGGCACGAAATCGACCCAGTGTGCACGACCCGCAGGGGGACCGTTGGCTACCTCATCTACACGGGTGCGGAGATTCGATTTAGAATCCCTCACGATGTCGATGTCTACCATGCTCTGACACCTTTGGAGTCGATTTATCTACCGAAAGGCAAAACGGTCACGACCTTCCACGACCTAATCCCTTGGTTGTACCGCAAGGAGGAGACTTGGTACTTTTCGGGTTTCGCTGCGCCGTTCCGCCGTTGGTTCGGGAGCTGGTGGTTCAAACGTGCGTGTAGGAAGGCGGCTAAGTCGAAGCGGATCACCTGCAACTCCGAACAGACCAAGCGAGAGGTTATGAAACACCTCGGCGTGCCAGAAGAAAAAATCACGGTCACGAGACCTGGGATTTCGGAGGACTTGCAGCCAGAGGACGTGGGGCACGATGGTTACAGGATAGGAACGCTGAGTTACTTAGATCCCCGGAAGCGGATTGACATCCTGATAAGGGCGTTCAAGGCAGCGGATTTCGGAAACGCGGAGCTGGTCATCGCTGGGAAGGGGCAAGATGAGCACAGGCTGAGAAGGATAGCCGGAAATGATCCACGAATTAAGTTTCTGGGGTTTGTGCCGGAGAAGGAAAAGGCGGACTTCTACAACTCGCTCGATGTCTTCGTCCTACCGAGCAGGCTGGAGGGGTACGGAATCCCGCTCGTCGAGGCGATGGCATGTGGAACCCCCCTCGTTAGTCTGGATGATGCCCTGATTCCTAATGATGTGAAAATGCGAACTCATGTCGTGAGCGAGGCTGTTTTGCCGAAGTTGTTGAAGGAGCGGAAATTCAACTGCGATGTGGATGCCAACCTTGAGTTCGCCCACGGGCACGACTGGGACAAGTTCGTCGACATGACTGAAGCGGTCTATGAGGAGGTGGCGAAATGAAGATAAAAAATAACCTTAGGAGGCTGATCCCGAGACAAATGGAACTCTCTGGGGCGATTGGGGGAATGAGGATGTTCGTTTCGAGGATAGGGATATACTTGGCGTTTATAAACTGGGTGATGATTTCAAGGATATTCTGGGCGGACTCGGAGGTTATTAGATATGTTTTCCTCGGTTCCTATTGGCTCTTTCTTTTCTTGGGGCTTGGCGGAGTAGTCTTCGTCGCACTTTTGATCGAGTGGGTCGTGATGTTTCCCTCCGAAGTTAGATTTTCTCAGCATCAGTGGGCGAAGGGCGATAGGTCCCCCCTCTACTCCGAGATTGCGGAAACGCGAGAAACCGTCGCAAGGCTCGAAAAGGAAATCTCTGAACTAAGGCGGGAACTCAGGGGGCATAAAAAATGAACTATGATATTCACGGATTGATTAAGGTGAAATCCAACCTTGACGATTTGCCAATTCCGTCTTATTTTCAAGTGTCGGAAATGGATGATCCCGATGTCGAAATTTTGAAACAGAAGCTCGACTTCGAGAAGCCGAGGGGGAATAGAGTAACGCGAATAAATTACTACTACTGGCTCGATGGTTCTAAAACAAGGTTTCTTCATCCTGCTGGGGCAAAAATCGAGATAGAGAACCTGACCGGTGAGACTAGGGTAAGGGTAAATCCCAGGTTCAAGAAACTCGGCTCCGATGCGGCGTTTGAGTTTCTAGTTGACAGAATCTTCCTCATCAAGCTGGCTCAGAAAGGTTGTGCTTTCGTTCACGCGGGGGCGGTTGAGTGGAATGGGAGCTCCGCTCTCGTCGTTGCCCCCCCCGATTTCGGGAAGACCTCGACTGTACTCTCACTCGTGGGCTCTGGGGCGAAGCTTCTCGGGGACGACCATGTGATATTGACGCCAGAGGGGGAAGTTATGTGTTATCCAAGACCCCAGACAATTTCCCCGCAGACGTTGACGGGCGGCATAGTGAAGCCTCTTGGAGTTCATAAACGTTGGCTGGCGAAGTTGAGTTTTCTCTATGCAGTATATTTAAGAGTATTCGGGAGTCCTGCGGAGAAGCGTGAACTCCCCTCTGAGTTTGTGGCGGAGAGGGGCAAAGCAAGGTTCGCGTTTGCACTGGATGGATTTGCGGAGGAAGGGCGGTTAGATCCCATTTCAAAGGAAAAGCTCGTGGAGAACATGATTTTGCCCATGCCGTTTATGACTGGATTCCCAGACTCCTACGCCGATATATGTTTGTATTTAAATGGCGAAAGCCTCTGGCTCGTTCTGAATCGGATGATGGACACGGTTAGACAAGCTCTGAGGGGCGTTGAATGTTTCTCGGTTAGGGGGCCGAGCATTCAGAGTTGGTCCGAGGTCATTAGGGGGAAAATGAATGGATGACTGGCTGAAAATATTCGGGTGGGCGAATCGAAGATTGCAGCAACGGTCGGTGGAACACGTATTCGTCAAGCTCCTCCGCGATCCCTTCAAACCCACCGATATAGACTTGCTGATTCCAGATCCCCACGAACAGGAAAGGGCAATGGAAGCGCTCGGCGGCAGGGAACTCTTTGCGAGGGGGGGTCTGTTGGAGGGTTCGAGAAGGGCGATTCTCCGACTCAGAAATCTGGACATCGACATCTACCCCGATGCGTGTTGGGGCGGCTTGAAGGTCGCCGAGGGCGCGGAAATAGTGGAGCGTAGGCAACTCAAGAACGTGCTGGGGGAGAATGCTTACTTGCCCTCCCCGGCGGATGACTTTTACCTAATAGCTACCCATGCTTACTCCCATCTAAATATACGGCGGGGGGAAATCAAAAACTGCCGAGCCATCGCCTCCGATGCAAGCTTCTCATGGGAAAGGGTCTGGGAGCTGGCTTCGAGGTTCGGGATGACTGGCCCCGTAAAAATTTTTGCGGAGGCGGTGGATAACGGTCACGCGAGTAAAATCCCCAATTGGAAGGTCTTGAGTTTCTTTCACACCCATAAAATGGTCGGGAAGATTGGAACAAGCGAACTCATCTCCGATTTTCTCTGGCATTTTGTGCGCCCGATCACCAGATCGTTGGGGGTTAGATGATGACTGACGTTGCGCTCGTGAATCCGGGTTTGAAGGTGACAGGTCCCCAGCCTCCATTAAATTTGGGTTACATCGCGGGCTATCTCGAAAGACAAAATATAGAGGTTGCCATAATCGACGAACGAGCTGGGGAAAAATGCGAAGACCGCTTGGAGAAGATTTGTCCACGAATCGTCGGGGTAACTGCGGTGACATCAACAGTTGACCGAGCTTATCAGATAGGGGATTATGTCGGAAAAAACTTGGATGCACTGACTGTTTTAGGTGGGGTGCACGCTTCAGCGATGCCGAAGGAGGGGCTTGAGCACTTTGATAAGGTAGTCGTCGGGGAGGGAGAACGCGCCATGCTCGATATAGCGAAAGGGAAATGCCCCGAGAGGATAGTTTCACGGCCATTCGTCAAGAATATCGACGAGATTCCACCACCAGCTCGGCATCTGATTGGCATGGGTTTTTACCTATCGCTGGAAGCGAACATAGGGGAAAGGAACACGAGCAATGTGGGGACACTGATAACGAGCCGGGGGTGCCCCTACCGATGTATTTTCTGTTACAATAATTGGCGGGATACCCCCGTTCGGTATCACGGCCCCGAGAGGGTCGTGGAAGAATTGAACCAACTCGCTGAAGTCTATGCTGCAAAGGCGTTCTATTTCCACGACGACACTTTCACGGCGAATAGAAAGAGAGTGCAAAAAATATGCGAACTTATGATCGGCAGCGGCCTTTCCGAGTTCCCTTGGAGTGCTTGGACTCGGGCGGACTTGGTTGACTTGGAGATGCTCAAAACGATGAAAAAGGCCGGGTGCGCCAAGCTGGAGTTCGGTTTCGAGTCGGGGAGCCAGAGGGTTCTCGATGTTCTTAAAAAGGGGACGACAGTGGAGCAAAACATGAGGGCGATCAGGTTATGCAAAGAGGCCGGGATATGGGCGGCTGGCGCGTTTATGATTGGGAACCCTTCCGAAACTCTTGAAGAAATCAGGACGACAGAGCAATTTATCGAAGAATCTAATCTCGATGAGTTCCACGTCAGCATTACGACGCCCTTTCCTGGGACTGAACTCTGGGGGTGGGCTAAAGAGAGGGGTCTGATTTCCGAACCCGTGGATTATTCCTCTCTGCGAATTGGCGCGGAATCACCGACCTCATCCGATAAGATTCCAAAAGATGTTCTCCGCAAAATTGTTCTGAGGCTGGATGCCAAGTCGAAGTTAAGACAGCAAAGTAAGGTTGGACTCTGCAAGCGTGCTATCAAAAATCCTCGGCTATTTTTTGAGTATGTTAAAGCAATGGGTTCGAGGTGGTTTTCTTGATGAAAATTTCGGTAATCATCCCCACCTTGAATGAGGAAGCGACAATCGGTGGGTTAATCGAAAGTCTGAACCGGGACCCATATCCAAGCAAAGAAATCTTAGTCGTTGACGGTGGCTCGACCGATGGAACCCTCGAGCGAGCGAGGGAAAAGGGGGCAATCGTTATGGGAGAGAAGGGCCCCAAATGCCCCGCAAACGCTAGGAATCAAGGAGCCGATGCTTCAGGTTCGGACGTGCTTTGTTTTCTCGATGGGGACGTGGAGAGGGTGGATGAGTGCTTTGTCACGCATGCCATGAGGCACTTTGAGCAGGGCGATGTCGTCGGGGTCAAATGCGAACGCGTCACTCTGACCGAAACGGTTACGGGGAGAGTTCTCGAAGCATCGAGGCGTCTAAGGATAGCCAGCATTTTCAAACGGAAACAGTCTAGCGGATTCAGTTATGCGAACTTCATCAGAAAAGACGCATTTGAGGCGACGGGCGGATTCCCCCTCCTCGGTTACGGTGAGGATCGGATGTTCTGGAGGAAACTTAAAAAATACATGGAGGAAAACCCGTCCAGACGAATTGCCCGCGAACCCGAGTCCAAGTTCTATCAGCACAGGGGACGGTCGCTCAGGGAGTTAATCAGGGAGCACACTTGGTACGGGAGGACCATGATCCCCTACATTCGGTCGGCCAAACCTGGCATGTGGGAGTCCGTTTCCATCGTGGCCGTACCCGCATATATCGTTTCAATGACTTCCATCTTTTTGATTCCATTATCAGTTTGGTTCGTGGTGCTCGCGCTGCCTTATTTCGTCAGGTTTTTCACGATAATTTTTGAGGGAATCCGACAGAAAGACGGATACCACTTCATAATCCCACTCGTTGATGCCACACGCAGCGTCGGATTCGTCTGGGGGATCTTGCAGTATTTGGTGGGCGGGAGGTCGATGTCTCGTGGTCAATGAAAGAAAATGGTGGGACACACTGGGGGAGGTAAGCGAATGCCTCGTTGCCAACCGAATTGAGCATGTTTTTATGAAGATGATGGTCGATCCATTTAGCTGGGGGGACATAGATGTTCTGGTACCGCACCCCGCCGGGGTAGTCAAAGCTGGCAATATCTTGGGGAACCAGGGCTTCACTAGGGGAAGTGCGGGGAAAATATCGCCACCCCTGAAGTCGGTATTTGAAAGGGACGGCGTGATAGTCGAGATATACCCGGAGGCGTCATGGAAACGAGAGATAGTGGCCGATGCTAATCGGATAGTTCTGGACGGGATACGGAACGGGGGGATTTGCACCCCTCGCGCCGAGGACGAGTTCTACTTGATAGCCACCCATGCGTTCTCCCACATGAGGGTAACAGAGGTCGAGGTCAAGAACGCCGTCCGCTTGGCTCAAAACGGTTTCGATTGGATGAGGGTCAGAGACACGGCAGTTCTTTTCGGAACCCACGTCTCGGTTTACTTTTTCATAAAAACCTTGGACCAATTGGAGGTTCCCGAGATATTCCCCAACTCCGTGGACAGAATCGCTTGCGGGTTGATAGATAGGTGGTTCGAGCATGAGGGGATTGCCGCGTTTCCGGTGAGGGTTCCAAGGATATTTGGCCGCATTTTGGCTCCCCTGCATCACACGCCAGCCATAATCAGGAATGGAACTGGCATGAGGGAGGTTCTGTATGATTTTGTCTCGAATCTCTGTTAAGCCTTTGAGGGCGCTCAGTTTCCTGCTGAACGTGATGCACGCCCTTCGCGTGGGCAGGGAACCCACGATTGACCTGATAATGCAGTCCCCAGTGCTTTCTCCCCCATTGCGTTGGCTCTTGGAGAAGCGTGGTATGTTTGAGCTGTTTTCGCGTCTATCCTACTTGCTTGGCGATTGGGTCGATTCCTTGGTCTTCCGAGAGTTTTTGATTGAAGTGAACGGTCAAAAAATATTCGCTGTTAGAAGTTCCCCTAATCTAGTTGAGCATTCTACTGGCAGGGTTATTCACCCAGATGACGGGATGCTGGTTTACACAGAAGGTTACGAACCCCACGTCGCCTCCCATTTCTGCTCGCTTCTTCGGGAAGGCACGAAGGTTGCAGATGTTGGGGCCTCATTGGGTTACTACACACTACTCGCCGCCAAGCGGGTGGGTAAAAGCGGCGAGGTGTTGGCATTCGAGCCCAACCCCTTCCGCTTCAAATATCTGCTCAGAGCTGTTCAGATCAACGGCTGGGAAAACGTGACGGCGTACAAGTTGTTCGTTTCGGATTTTGACTCCCCCGAAAAAAATACCGTAACTTTGGACTCGATCATCGCGGGAGGGGCCGATGTGGTCAAGATAGATGTCGAGGGGATGGAGCTACAAGTTCTGCGGGGGATGAAAAGGCTCCTCTCGAGAGGGATCAGGGTGATATGCGAGGTGCACCCGAAACAGCTTCCTAGTGGCGGCTTGAGGGACATCTCGGGTTTCCTTCGGAATCACAACTATGAATGTCATTTGATAACCCAGCAGGGGTTGGTTCAGGTAGCAGATTTGCTTGAGGATGAGCGCGCGCATTACTTTTTCAGTCCTCATCAGGCGAAAATCACCGACTCGCGCTCGCGTCTGAAAAGCAAAAGCGGGGGGATGGATGATGATAGACGCGGGACGCTGAGGGGCCTCGGTTCTCTACTTTTGCCTTCTTCCGATGAATGCTCACCTCCATCTGAAATCCCCTCGCAAATTATCGAGGAGGGAAAGCCATGACGAACGAGCGGACCTGCCCGAAGTGCGGTGCCGAGATGGAGCTCCGGGCTGGCGTGGTGTTCGTCTGCCCGATGTGCGATGAGACGAAAAGGGTGAATGAAAAGGGGGTGAAGTGAATGGGAATTAAAAATTGGGCTGCCGAGATGTGGGCTGATGCTAAATACAAGCCACCAATCATCCCAGAAATCCGGCGTGAGTTGAATTGGCGACAAAGCGCTGGTTTGATGTGGGTCTTCGCTGGATTTTTCCTAATTGGGATTTCCGAGCTATTCGGTGGTGTGGTCGTGGGGATTGCGTTGTGGGATATATTATGGACGGGGAGGATCGCTACGCTGAACATGAGTCCCAAGTGGGTGAAACGCGAGACCGACAAGCGTTGGAAGCGACCGAAGGTGAAACAATGAGCGCGGAACTCGGCTTCATTATCGGTCTTTTCAGCGGGGTCGCCCTGACGCTGTTCCTCCAGTGGCATTCGAGGCGGTCGAGATGACGTTCAACCGCAAGGTGGACGTGGTGGAGAGGCGGCTGCTGGAGAGGGGCTACCGCGTCGAGCGCGGGAGGCGGCTCACTAGGATTTACACGGACAAGGGGTTCGGGCGCTTCCCCCGCAAGCGGATAAACGAGATTCTGGAGATCGCCGACCGCTGCGGAGCCAAGGTCAGCGCCTCGCAGCCCTTCCTGATCCACAGGAGGGAGGGCTGAGATGGAGCTGCCGTTCACCACCAAGGTCCTACTCGCGTTCGCGGGGCTCGTCCTATTGGGGAACATCGTGGCGATAATTCTGTGGGGGTGAGGTCGATGTTTGAAAAATGGAAGGTAAAATGGGGCAACGCAACGAAACGGTGGTCAGAATATTGGTTAAGATGGGAATTAAAACACTGGCGCAAATCTGACATATCGTTAGGCATACTCGGCTTCGTGTTCGTCATTATCGCAGCTTACACAGGTGAGCCAGTGAATATAATCCTTGCAATATTTGGTGTTACCTTTTTGATGTCTGGGTGGCTTTGTTATTGCTATGATACTGCAATCGAGCGCGTAGGTTGTATGGAGGAAGTCTTCAGGGAAATTCAAAGGTGGCCAGATAAAAAACGTGAATCAGTTAATGCTCCATAACTCAAACTAATCTGCTCCCGAAGAATATCAGGAAGCCGATTGCGAGGAGGCAGGCCCACATGATTCCGCTCGCCTTCTTCTTCTTGTGCCGCGCGATGAGCGTGATGGCGATCAATATTATCAGCGGGTTTATCGTCAATGGCCCGATCCCGAACAGGGGCACGAAAAGGACGTTCTTTTCCGGCTCCACGATGTCCCTGACTATCTCCCCGGGTGGCGGGATCGCTGGCCACCCAGGAGCGCCGTTGCCAGGTGGGGGCGGTGGGGGCGCTCCGCCGCCGACGCTCACGATTATGGACGCGGTGGCGCTGTCCTCGTACCCGTCGCTCACGTACAGGGTCGCGGTGTAGTCCCCGGCGCTGCCGTATGAGTAGGACGGGTTCTGCTCGCTCGAAGTTCCAGCGAGGTCCCCGAAGTCCCAGTGGTAGGTCAGGCTGTCGCCATCGTTGTCGCTCGCGCTGGAGGCGAACCCGATCCCCTCGTCGATATCGGCGGCGTACCCGTCTGGCGGGGCGGTTATCGAGCAGGTTGGGGGCTGGTTGATTTTGAATGTTTGGGAATCGCTCCAATCGTAAACATCATTCTCATTATCTTTGAACTTGATGCGCCAGTGATAGGTTGTTCCACGTGATAGGGTTGAGCCATTATAAATCACATTTTCACTCCGTGTATTATTATCAATATCTGTTATATCAGTCCAACCAGAACTCCACATATTGAAGCCGTTTTCTGATGTTCCCACATCGATGTACACTTTGTCTCCCTTTCGGCTCGCGTTATCTGTATTAAAGATTGCGTTGAATCTAGGGGTGAGTATCGTGAGCTTGATGGGATTTGTTTGATCTTCGCACAATGGAGAAAGCGCCTTTAGCGGTTTCGTGTAGTATGAAATCATAAGTTTTGGTTGTTGAGATGATTTTTCGCTGGCTGAGAAGCCGACATACTCATATCCAGTCGGTGGTATCGAATCAATGTCATTTTTTGAGCGGAGACAAAACTTGGTTATCCCCTGCTTATCTATCCAATTATCGGCATTATCACTCAAAGCTATGTGGTGATATGCGTTGACAAAATCAGCAGTATTGAAGGAACCCAAGTTGTCACTATAATGTGTATAATTGTAATCTCCGAGCTGGAGGGGGTCATGGGGATAGATGTTCTCAGCGTCATAGTTTTCTCCTATCTGAACCACAACATCAAAATCATCATCGGAAAAATTAGCTTCTCCCCGAAGCGAGAGCGTGGCGGAAGTTATGACCGCATTATCTGGCAGTGAGGAAGTATCGAAAAAAACAAAGCCGCGATATACGAAATAAGTTCCAGTAAACTTCTGACCGACTGTGAAAGTAGTTGTAGTTGAAGTTATATCATAAGCACTTGAACTATCATGCGCACTGGAATAAGATGCGCTATAGTCCCATAGATATCCGTCGTTCGCGGTCGAATAGAATGTTTCCGTCGGGTCCAACACCGCAGTCCCCCCGCCCCCGACCTCGAAGCTCCCGAACGTCACTGTCGCTTTTCGGCCCTGCGCGTGAGTATCACACACGACATCGATGTTCTCCACGACTTCTAGCTCATCGAACCACGCGAGCGTTCCCACCCAGTCGTTCTCGTTGTCGTAGTAAGCCAGGTGGCTCTTTCGGTTCTCGTCGTCCTTGTGAGTTTTCTCGGTTGCGGCAACGATGCCCGAAGGTCGCCACGAAAACCGTATCGTCTGGGCGCTGTCGCAGGTCTGCTCGATTCTGATCTTGACTGGAGAGCCGCGCCTGAAGGTGTAGATTTCCCTTCGCTGCCCAATGGTCGTTTCCCCCGCCCTAATTAGCCTTATTTCGTTGTCGCTCACGATTTCATGAGATCGGACTATCCCCCAGAATCCGACATCCTTCCATTTGTTCGTCTGCCATGACTCCACCTTCCATTGATCGTTATATATCAACACATTCTCAAAGTGTTCCGTCCAGACCTCGGTGTAGTAATCGAAGAACTTCACCGAGGCGTGGGGGTGCTGAACAACGTAGCGGTCGCCCAAGTCCTCGAAGATGTACGAAACCCAATCGCCATTGTCCGCTTGCGTGAAAATCGGTCCCCCGAAAATTTCCTGTCTAAACTCGCTCCCTTGCTGGTACTCGATGTAGTTGCGCCCGCGCCCAATCTCAACCCAGTCCCCGTCTTGGGCGCTCGCGGAAGGGGCTGAAACTGATGTAAAGCACAATAAGAACGCGCCTAGAACCGCAAACTTGCCGAGTTGGGCTAGGGCATTTCGCACGGTCATACCACCCCATTTATTCTTAGATACGCTATGGTTAAAATTATTAGCGTTGGGAGAACGAACTTGAGGAACTGCTTCGTCCATTCTTGTCTCCGGCGGCCCGGTGCTATTGATGAGAAGTGAAGGGCAACCACCGCGAATATTAAAACCCACGCCCCGACGACTGCCATCATCGGCGTGATCACTATTCCCTCAGTTCTGATGTATAGAAGGGTGAGCACGGCGAATGTCGGGATTATCCACTTCGAGATGTCATGCGCCCACCTCCGCTTGAGCGGACCATCTTTAAGCGATGAGAGATATACCGCGCACACGGCGAGCAGGGCCGCCCATACACCCATAATCGGCAACGCTGGCTTGGGGATCCCGACCACTGGGGGCTCCTCCGGCGGCTCCTCCTCCGGCGGAACCCACCCCGGCGCTCCCGGTCCCCACTCGGCGGTCACGTTGATTACAATCGTGGTCGTGCTCGTTTCACCGCTCGGGTCCGTGACCGTGATTGTGACGGTGTAATCTCCCTCGCTTCCATACACGTGGTCGGGATTCTCCTCGTCCGATGATGTGAAGTCGCCAAAGTCCCAGTGGTAGGTCAGCTCGTCTCCGTCGGGATCCGTCCCGGTCCCCTCGAAGTGGATCACCTCGCCCACCGTGGCGTCGTACCCGTCGGGCGGCCAGTCGATTGTCGGCGTATAGGGTACTCTATTAACAGCAATTTCAAATGTGCCGCCAGTGAGCCAATCCGACCATACAAAGTTATCGTAGACCCTGACCCGCCAGTGATAGGTGACTCCCTCCGTAAGCGCGGCCCCTGAGTAAGTGATAAAGTTATCTGGGTTCTGCTGGTTGTTGTCCCACATGTCGTTTCCGTCAGCAACCGTCCCGACCTGAATCTGGAAGTTCTCTTGGGCATCGGTGTCGTTGTCCTGATAGTCCCAGCTCAGGACGGGGGTATCAGAGTCCACATCAGTTGGATCCACCTCATTGTCGGTTTCCTGATTCTCAGCAAGTGGTTTCGTGTTAGTGACAAGTATGCTGTTATCGAAGTGCGGGCTCGGAGATTCCCCGTATAAGGTGTAAATATACGCAAACACCCTCATGTTATCGTGAGCGTCAACACTCTGTACAACGTACTCGTCGTTGACGTGGGGGCCTTGTCTGGTAATACTATCGTTCTCGTTGTAGAAGGTGTAATATATAAACATCATATCATCATCCGCGTCCGAATGGCCCGATGCGGTTGCCGTCAGAGTGTTGCCGACGTATATGGGGTCGGGTGATAATGCTATCATCGTCGGTTTCGTTGGGAGCGTGTCGGTTATAACCACACTGTTCTCAAGGTTATCCGCCGAATTTTCATATCCATCGTAGGCCATGACGAACACTCTGATGTTGTCGTGAGCATCAAGCGCAACGACGAGGGTGTAAGAATTGTCGGTGTTCCAGTCCTGCCTCATCGTCGAATCTGTTTCGTTGTAGAAAGCATAATAGTAGGTTATCGCGTCACCGTCGGCATCAGTAGAACCACTTCCAGCGCCAACCAATTCGTCGGTAATATAACAAGGTGAAGGAGTTAGTACCAAAGTGGTCGGAGTAGTTGGTGCAACATTAGCAGTAATCTCGAACGTCCAAGTGTTCTCTGACCAGTTCTCGGTGGAGTTCGCAACCCCCGCAACTTTCCACCAATAGTTATCAACGGGCAACTCGTTCTCTATCTCCGTGCCCGAGTTGTCCCACGCGCTCGCGTTGTCGTAGATGTTCTCCCCGTCGTCGAAGCCCTGGGAGTTGTCTATCACCAAGCGGTGGCTCGTCGCGTCGGAGCCGTTCTCCCAAACGAAGGTCGGGGTGTTGTCGGAAGTTGAATGTTGATTTTCTGGAGATACAAGAACGGGTTTCCCTGGTGCTGCTACGCTCGGTTGAATAGCGACAGTGTTAGTGACCCACTGTTCAGATGCGGATATTGTGAAAGGGAGAGGGTTTTCGCTTTCAGCGTTGAGTTCCCTTCTGGCAGAGCCAACACCACAACCGCCAGCGGCATTAGCATAATCGTTTCGCCCATCTGTATAATCGGTAGGATAGGCGGATACAATATCTTTATCATCATTACCCTGAACGGCAAACCACAGAGTATCCTTTGCCCCCCAAGAAGGAGTTAAACTTGGCGGGTCGGGATTTGCATCAAGCCCCGTAGCTGGAGTCCCCACTTCTGGCGTTCCCGAATACCCCGTAATGCGGTAGGAAGTATGAGCCGTCATCTCGCTGGTCGAAGTAGTAACAGTAATGGTAGCCCCTTCACCCCCCTCTGCTATGCGATACCAAGCCCCAACCTTGACGTATATGTTTGTTGTCTGAAATAACTGCGTCCAGCCCTCAGGGAAGGTTATGGTGATTCCCGCATCAGAAACAAAGAATACTAATAATAAATCTCCCACCGAAATATCGCTGGGCAGATTTACAGTATGCTCTGTGGATTCAGTAGTATTATTCCCGCCATTCTCTG
The DNA here is from genome assembly GCA_030615805.1 of Hadesarchaea archaeon. GTDB lineage: Archaea > Hadarchaeota > Hadarchaeia > Hadarchaeales > Hadarchaeaceae > DG-33. The sequence continues at coordinate 17,383 of JAUWYN010000002.1, forward strand.
CCGCGACCACAGGATAACTGTCTGGAGATGCTGCGGCAATTTCAGTTTGGCCGATTGTCGAGATGAGGGGCAAAAAGCTGGCGGCGAGCAAAAAGGCCATCAGCAAGGCCGAGGCTCGCCGTTTGCCCCAGCCCAATTCTGTAAATTTTACCATCCCGAAGCCCTCATCGATGCTTCCTGCCGATTTTCCAACCACCTTTGACTTTGCGTATTTCATGCCCCGGCGCGAATCGTTTGGCCCATCGTTTCGAGCGATACGTTTTTCCGACGCATCCCATGGTTATCCACCTCCTTTAGCTCCATAAGGGGAGAAATGGGTGCTTCCGCAGTATCTTCTCGTCGATCATCTTCAAGTCCTCTGGCTCCAATTCCCCCGCGTAAATTTCGACCATCTCATCCTTCTTTTGTTCCCAGCGCATGAAGTTGTGAATGTCGTCGCTGGGGTGTCCAGCCCTCCTTAGTGCTCGCACCAATGCCCGCCGGATTTTGTGCCATCCATCGCCTTTATTCGTGGTGGCCCCGCACATCCCGCATATATCATGGAAAAGTGTACTCATCTTCTTCTTGGAGATTATCGGTTCGGGGTTCTCGAAGTCGTAGGCACTGAGGATGGGGTGAAGTGCTTTCGGGACGATGTGCCATCGCGGATCCCCTCCCTTGCCGACTTTGATGAGTATTCTTTTTCCCCTCAAGTCCCCCTTTCGCTGGCGCGTCAATTCCTCCCGCCTTAAACCGTAAATTATCGACAACGCCAAGTAATAGCGGTCGCGGGGATTGAGCACGTTGCTATTTCCGACTAACTGCGCTATTTCATCGCTTGAGAACCTGACCCTCTTTATGGATGATCTCGGGACTCGCGGTGGCTTCAAGTCATCCGTGTGCGGCCACTTGATTTTCTCCAGCCTAAACATGCGCTTCATAACATAGAAATTGAACCTCCTGTAACTCGGTTTTGTGTCCGCGAGGGTTCCCCCGATGAGTTTCATAATTCCATCTTCGTCCCAGCTAACGAGGTTGTCTAAAATGAGCGGCACCTGTTGGGCGAACCTCTCCACGGTTGATTCGGCCCGCCCCTCGGACCTCAACATCGCCTCTAACCTTGGAACGAAATTAGCAGTTTCGTTACTGTGTCGCAATTTTATCCTCCGCTTGTTCATAATTACTTATTGCCTTACCTTCTCTCTCTATGCTATTCGATTCAGAATCCCATTTGCGGGATTGACACTTGGGACACATAGCGGGGGGGAATTCGCTTCTTTGGGGCCACCTATGACCGCACGTTTTACATTCCAAGATTATTTTCTGTTTCTTCGGGACTTGGACTTTGAACAGGCTCTCCTCCCGTGTTATGTCGTGCAGCGCGAAGGCCGCCCTGAACTCCTCATGCCCTGGGAAGCGGGGCATTGGCTGCCAGAACGAGATGATGAACTTGTCTGGCGGGCGAGGGTTCCACACCGTCGTCTCGGTGACATCAAGGGGGATCTGGCGGCTCAAGTGCTCGATCAGGCCGCGCTCCCCGAACGTCTTCGCCACGTCGGAGATCGGCTTTATTATCAGCGCGGTGAGGAGCCTTATCGGGTTCAGCCCCAAGATGTTCAAGCTCTGCGTGGCGATCAGGACGATGAGCTGCTTGTGGCCGACTATCGCGCAGAGCTTCACCAGCCACTTCTGCTGGGTCTTCATGTGGTCCCCGGCGAACGCCCGCAAGCCCCCCTCGTCGATAATCAGCATCGCGCCGTTCGGAACCTCTTTGAGGTCATCGCATAGGGTCATCCACTTCGGGTGCTTCAGGTTCTTGTCCTTGGTGAAATAAACAATCGTCTTCTTCGGCTTTATCTCGTGCATTATCTCGGCGAGCCACAGCATCGTCATCGTCTTTCCCTCTTGCTGCCCACCCAGAACGGGAATGACGCCGAAGTTCAGCGACCACAGCCAGCTCACGATCTTCGCTATCTTCACGTCGTTCTCCTTGGTCTGATTGTCGATCATGTGGTAGGCGACGTGGGGGTGCTTCAGCATCCAGCGCGTCTGCGGGTCCCAGTCCTCGTGGTTGAAGTTCTGCCGCACGAAGCTCCTGATGACCCCGATGTGCGAATAGGCCCAGCGGAAGTAGGTGTTGGGCACTGTTTCTTGGCTGCCGTTTAGCCTCAGCGGGAAGCGGGGCACGAAGTCGTGGTGTTTCTCGTCTTGCCAGCACTTTGAGCAAACTTGGTCGCATTGAACGCAACCGTCGTAGTTGGTCACGCCAAGAAGCCCCATCAGTCCTCCTCCTGCTTCGGCCCGCCGCTGCTCAAGAACTTCTTGTACCACGGGCGGTGGAAGTCCTTGATCTCCTCGCGCAGAGCTAGGAGCTGCCTTATGATTCGGTCGCGCTCGGTCACTTGCTTGTTTAGGTCCTTCAGCTCGCCCTCGGTGCTCGAGAGCTTTATTATCGCGTCTCTAAACTCCTGATCTTCTCCTTCATCTACGATGGGCGTAATGGTGAAATAGTACGGGGATTTAAAGTACCCGAACCCCGCGTGGGTGATGTAGTCGCGGACCTCCTGCGGCAGCGCGTCCTTCGAGCATTGAATCGGGGCCGCCCGTAAATGCAAGACCTTCGTGGGGTTGGTCGCCGCGGCTTGCAGTAGCACGGTGGGAAACACTAGAGTCCCTTCCCCAGACTTCCACTCGATGCCGCCAGTGCTGAACCCGCCGGCCGCGATGATGGTGTGTTTTCCCTTCGTGTGGACGGCGTGGGGGTGATAGGAAAAATGTAGGCCGTTCTCGCAGAATATCTGGGAGGAATTTTGATACCTCAGCTCATTCTCCTCAGCTCCGAGCACCCAGCACACCAACGAGAGAAAAATTGCCGCGATAATCGTCCCGCCGATTTCTGGTGGCCCCCACGAATCGCGGAACACGATTGCCAGCAACCAGATGAAGCCTATGAAGATGAGACGGTACTTGTATGACCTCCAGCCGAACTTCTCCTCCTCGTACATTCACTTCTTCCCCCGCTTCTTCGGCTTGAGTTGACTTTTCAGAGTTGCTAATTCTTGTTCCTTCTCGCGGATTGCATCTGCGTCCTCGCCCCTCTCCCTCATCGCGCCGATCTCGTTCGCAAGCATCGCAACCTTGTCCTCCGGCGCTACCTCTGACGTCAAGAATTTTCGAGGAACTTTGGGCGATGGCGTTGTCGCCCTCGACCTTGTGATGGACACCGCCACCGCCACAATCGCCACGACAATCGCGGCGAAGCCGATGTATAGGGCTTGATCGATCTCGGATTCGGCATCTGCCATCCGCTCCTCGATCTGCATGTTTGCGATGTCGTTGCCGATTGCTGCTCGAATCTTCGCCTCCCGATTGTCCAGCAGCTTCACATACCATTCCACATCGACAGGGTGGCTGTTCTCGGGGATGGATGCGTCAATTCTGTCGAGTTCGGATTTCACCCAAACCAGCAAACCATCGAATCCAAGCCCCACATTCTCATGTAGGGACTCTATCTCAAGCGCCCAATTCTCAGACTCCAGCGCGACCATGCGAACGATTAAACTTTCAATTTGCCCCGACAGTGAAGCCTCGAGCGCGTCTATGCGGACATCGATCTCCGCCCAACGGTTCTCGGCGTTCTCGGGGAGGGGAACCGACAAATCGAGGTACACGAGCAGCCCGTCTATTTTTACCGCGAACACATCCTGGGGGACGGACTGGCGGACCGATACCGGAATGTAGGCGAACTGCACCGTCACGTTCTCGGAGGAAAGCGGGGGGATCGATGTCGGAGTGACGAACACATAGGGCAGGATCACATCGGGGGCCGAGATGTTGGTTATCGTGAGGTTTTCCCGCTCGTTCTCAGTATTGGTAAATTCGACAACACGCCAAGTCCCTGGGGCGAGGGTGATCTGCGGCTCGGATGCGATGGCGGCACCAGAGGCGGCGAGGAGCAGGATAAGGGTCGTGAGGGATATGAGCGCCCAATCTATCCGCTTCATTTCTTCGCCTCCTCCTTCTTCTGGAAAAACCGCAGGAGCTTTCGAGCAGCTATAACATCAATCGGCTCAAAGGATTCATCTACTCTATCTCGAACAAACTCACTCCTAGAAGGAGTTTCACCGTCAGGGTTTGATTTCAATTTTTGGCGTTCACCGTCCCATCGTTTGAGTTGACCACGCCTCACTTTGATTGAAATTTGCGTCCAAGGGTCTAATTCCTTGGAGTTGTTTATAGCATCCAGATTATAACCCACCGCTGGTTATACAGGTGATACTTGGTAATACCATAGGTTATATAACCATCGGTTGTATTTTTAACTAGAAAAAATACGGAGGAAAAGAATGGAACTTGAACTTTGGGGAATGACAGGCTTAATCCTATTCCTTTTCGCTGTCGGAGTAGTACTCGTCTTGAATTGGGCCACTAAAAAGAAGAACTACCTGAAAGTCATACCGTTCTCGCCACAGGGCCTCGGAATAATCGGCATCATCCTGATTGGAATCGCTGGATACTCGACGGCGTGGTGGGGTTACGAAGAATTACTCGAGTTACCCACACCAGAACCATCAGTGACGCCCGGAGCGACATACGAGGCAGAGGGGAGCGAGTCCTTGGAAAATACAGATTACGACGCAAATAGCCGCGTTTTCACTACCCATTACTATGAGAACGTCGGCGCGGAGGAAGCGCAATATCATCCCACAGGGGGAGGCGCGAAAACCCCAGACGCTATTATTCCAGTGGTTGTAACCATAACCGTGCACAGAACTGACAGTCTGACGCTGGTGGAGAACGCAGTGTGCAAGGTATGGGCGGTTGTGCCGACATTCTACGGTGTCAACGAGAACGCCTCGATAGCATACGCACCGATCGACAAGGACACCGGGACGCAGAAGTACGAGGTGGCACTTGCCCCGGCGGGAATATCGGCGCGTGACGAGTACAACTACTTCTCAATCGGAGCGGCTGGATCGAGGGCAATAACCGTGACCGCCGACCCGTACCACATCGGACTTATCCAGCTGGACAACTTCGACAGCACCGACGTGAAAATCTACATCTCCGGCATCGACGGCTACTTCACGCTGCGATTCGTGAAGATCGGCGAGACGACTTAGGGCGGGAGGTCTAGGCCATGCGGGACGGCCTGACTCCTGCCACGGCTATTTTCGGCGATAGGGTTAGCGGTGGGGCTAGAGGTGGGAAGATGCGGCTAGGGCGAGACGAGCGAGGATTGCTCGGGGTTGCGTGGCTTACTCTCCCAATCCTCATAACTGGGATTCTTGGGCTTTTGGGCATTTCAGCAGTAGCATCTGTCAATTGGGAATTTATCCTCGCGCTATTTGCTATGGGAATCATTGGAATATCTTTTGTAGGTGTTCTATTTTTCAAGGCAGACAAAAAACTTATCTTGTTTGCCATACTAGCATCAACATTCATAATTGTTCTAGTTGAAGTATCGTTCCCAGTGCTCGTCGGTGGTATCATAGCAATCGCTGCGATGTGGAACATGAAATTGCTGAAGAAACGTCCTTTGATGTTGGTTACGCTCGTGATGACTGGATTGATTACAATGGTTTGGGGTAGCTATGCAATCATTCTGCCAATGGGGATATTGCCATGATGGTCAACATAAAGTATATCCTCGCTGCCTTGGCCGTGATCGGGATAATAATAGTGGCGATTGTAATCTTATGGCCCGACTCAGGTGTTGCTAAGGGAATTTCCGACTGGATCCCTGGAACCGAGGTAAATTATGTTGCCGAGGTGGAATACACTGTTTACTCTGGGACATTCGTTTGGGAGAGCATGAACATTAAAATCAACGATGTAAAAGTGATAGAGAAGGTAACTCACTTTTCAATCGGCGGATTCGCATTTTGGCCAGAATCTCATAGGGGCGTTATCGAAATAGAGTCAATCTGGATCGAAAACAACAAGGTGGTGGATAAAGTCGTTCGAGACGTGGATGTGAGTGAAGGCTGGTTCGGGTGGGAAGAATCCAAGACGTTGAAGAATCAAGTCATATTGGGCAGAGAGGGGAGCGGTGAGTACAAGATTTTGATAACGCTATGGGACAAAGAAGGAGAAAAAATCGATGAAGATTTCACTTACAGGACAATCTAAGGGAGGGCAAAAGAAGTGAAGATACCAATACTCGCCATAATTGGAATCGCGTTGTTGCTCATCGGGTTCAGCCCGGATATTCTGGCGACCGTGAACATCGACACGCAAGACCCAATCATCCAAGGCTCATGGCCGGGGGGGAGCTCAAGTAGCCCGTCCGCCATGAGTCCTGGAACGACCTACACCCTTTGGGCTCAGGTCTATGAATCCGGCTCCGGTCTAGTATCCGTTCAAGTGAGCATAAATAGTGGAAGTTGGCGAACCATGACTTACAAATCGACGTTATTGGCGTACACGTACAGATATGAAACAACGTACACCACCCCCAGTGCTCCTGGGACGATCAGGTTTGACTGGAAGGCCACCGACAGGGCGGGGAGAACGGGGACGAGAACCACCTACGGCACGATAACCGAACCCACCGCCGATGGATACATAAACAACCAAAAGGTGACATCGAGCAGCACAATATACCTCACCACCCGCAACCTGAGCTTTAAGATGGTTCCCACCCAAGGAGCTAATTTAATTCAGGGGGGAACCGTCGAGATATCCGGCGCGGCAACCGCAAAGGTTATCCTCAGTAAATCCGGCGACGTCTGGGTGGGTTCGTGGACAGCCCCTTCGGATGGAACATACAAGATGACTATGTACCTCAAGGCGTTCGAGGCTGAGCACTACCGACAAATTTTCAGCCTTCTCACAGGAATAGGCGAGGAGCCAACGTACTCGACACCCGAAGATTCGTTCCTTTGGCTAAAGATCATCGGCGTAGTGCTAATCGTGGGCGGCTTCATCGTGAAAAAATAAGGAGGAACCAAAATGGATCAACGAGGCAAGTTCGCGTGGCAGAACTTGGTGATAATCGGACTAGTGGTAGTCATCGTGGCATTTGCGATGGGCTGGATCAAGCTTGACGGCGAGGGAGATTCAGACATTAGCCTCTACATCCAAACCGAGGACGGGCAACTAATTCCAATCGGCGGCGGGAAAACCATGTCAATCCAAGCACTCTCTATATACTACAACGGGGAAAAGATCCAAGGAATTACAGGCATCCTGAACTTGAAACCAGTCCTGTCTGGCGGGGACGATGCAAGTGTCGCAATCCATTGGACAGGAAGCTGGAAAATCACAGGGTTCATCAAGGGGACAAACACGGTAATATTCCAAAGGCCCGAGGGATACTGGCCCAAGGCTCCAGATCCCACGAATATACCTACCAACGTTTGGACGGCGCTCTCCGACTATCCAGCAGCTTTCACCGAGCCGGAACTGCCATCGCTCACGGACGGGGACTACACCTTCGTCTGGGGTGCCAGCGGGACAGCATCTCACGGCACAGGGGGAGCAACAGTCACGGCTGAATGGTCGATTGTCGCCCATGTGGACATAACAAAGACAGCGAACACGTTGAGCATCTCGATAGACATCATCCGATCGTCTTTCGATGTGCTGAGTTAAGGGGGGGGGAGTTTCAAGTGCATCTCCTCCCTCCCTTGGGCGTGATGTTCAGGGCGCTCCGTAGGGTTCCCTTCGCGCTATGGTTAATGATTGCTCTGTTCTTTATGCTTGCTGGAGCCGAACAGATAGCCCCGACAGGAGAGGCAAAACACTTTGAAAATGTCATAATATTTTACATCCTGTTCCAAGTCGCCCTTCTTGCGTACTGGAGAAAACGGCCTCCCTGGATGCGGGCCACGCTGAACCAGGGGATAGCGTGGTTCGTGGGCGGGTTCGTCGTGACAGTTTTCATCTTGGTTGGGATGGGGATTGTCCGTGGCGCGTTGGGCTTCGAAACCGCCACATACGCCACGACAGCGCCGATCTATCTCATGGCCACCCACGCCATAGTCGTGGCATTCTCGGAGGAGGCAATCTTCAGAGGAATGCTCAGTCATCACACCATGCTCACAGCGATTCCGGCAAACATCGGGTTCGCAATATTCCATGTGTGGGCGTACCACGGGAACGTGTTCAGCATGTGCATCGCGTTCGTCGCGGGGATATTATTCTACATCATCATGCGGAAGACCAACATCTTCGCCGCGATGGGCGTCCACGGCGGCTTCAACACCTGGGCCCTGGGGCTCTGGGGGTAAAAGAATGAAAGCCCAAGCATCTATGCTAAGTCTGCTCGCCCTGGCGATGGCGTTCATGCTCATCGTCTGGTCTGGCTTGGTCATCCTGCGCCAGACGCACTATTTGGGTGAAACGGGGATTTCTTTGAGTTGGATCGGCTTGGGCCTGGGCGTTGCCATCGTTCTAGTCCGCTTCGACTTCGCACGGGTGTTAAGGCCACCATTAGTCTATTTTTACGCGGGGTTCTTCGTGCTGATGTTCGCTAGGACTATGGGGTGGCTGCCGTGAACAAAATACTTCTTCTCCTTTTAGCCATCTTCATCGGGAGTATGTTGGCGGGTTATGGTGCTGGGGCAGGATGGCGATTGGATATTGCTGGGTACCACATCCACCACAATGTCTTTGGGATGATTCTGGTGTTCTTGCCGCTGGTGGCCTTCCTCTATCGGCGGCTCCCATATTCCAGTGCTTTGAGACGCTTCGCTTGGCCTATTGCTGGGCTTGGAATCGGGATCTTCGCCCATCATCAAATCACCGAAGGGTTCCGAATAGTTTTGAGAACTATGGGGGTGATGTCTTGAACCTCCCGATGCGACTCGGCTCGATAGTCCTCGGCGTGACGTTCATATTCAGCCTCATCGCCGCCGCTTGGTCCGATGCTTGGGAACCCATCGCGTTCGTGGCGTCAAACCGGGCGTTCTTCATGGGGTGCGGCGCGGGCATAATCGCATCGGGCTGGCTGAGAAGACCGCTGGCGCTCATCCTGATAATCGGCGTGGTGTTCGTGGTCTTGAAGTTGCTTGGGGTTTAACTCACTTTTTCTTCTGCTTTTTAATCATCAGTCCTTTGCTCTTTTCCAACCGATGGAATAGATTTAACCCTAGTATTATCACAAAAAGAAGCAACGTTATCTCTAACCCAATGATAACTCTATTTGGTTCGACTAAAGTAACCTCTCCATACAATAATACTAAAAGATGGATGCACAAAAATAGCAGTCCCATCGCAATCAGAGCGCCAATACTGAACAAATCGATAAAGCGGGGCCAATTCTTTGATTTCCTTTTTTTTGTCACGCCGACGCCGCCTCCGCCCTCTCCCCCGACTGCCAGGGCTGCGGTGATTTCAGGTATTGCAGCGGGTCGACCAGCACTGTGTCGAGCCGGATGTGGAACGCCCTCTGCTCCAGGTGATAGGTGGCGGGCCTCATGTAGTGGCGCTGGGTCCACAGGAGCTTCCACCGCTTGAACTTCGTTATGTGGTAGCGCAGCGCCTTCTCCCTCAGCCCGGTCGCCCTCATCATGTCCGCCAATGTGCATCCGTCCTCGTTGTTGTAGAAGCACTGAAGGATCGACATGGCGCGTTTCGGGGACTTCGGGGCCAGGAACCTCGCCAGATCTTCCAACGCCATTTCCTCGGATCGCCTCCTCCTCCATATCTCCAGTGGAAACGTAGGCTTTTAAGTATATCGGGTGATAACCATTAGATAGAAAAGTATTTAACCCCCCTTGTCTAAAGAAAATAGGAAATCGGAGTGTGAAAATATAGCCAAAAAAGAAAAGGTCGAGGCAGATCAAAAATTCTTCGGCGTGCGGATTCCAATCGAACAAGCCAACGCGATGTTCCAAGCCGTGAAGAAAGGGGTCGCACTCAACGAGGCAGATTACATAAGAGATGCAATCCGTAAGAAACTCAGGGAGGACGGGTTGTTGTGATATTGGGGGTCGTGAAGTGAATTCTTGCGCGACTTGTGGGACAATTGAAAATTTACAAACTCATCACATTTCATACGAACCAGAGATAATTCAATTGCTTTGTAAAAAATGCCATATTGCTAAACATAATCATGGGACAGGAAAAATAGGGACTATTGGTCCAACCGCTACTCTTGAGATAAAGAAATCCACGCACGCCAAACTGGCGGAACTTGGGGAATACGGCAATTCGATGGACGATATCATCAACAAGCTCATCAACACTTTTCCTAAGAAGGCGAAGAAATGAGCAACCTTCCCTCCCTCTCAGCGCGACTTCAATCGTCCGGGGCTACTTATTTTGCGCCAAGTGCTAAGACATCCTTGGAATCTGGCCCCTTGATTAGTTTAAATACCCCGACCCCCTTGTGGTCGGGGTTTATAAAGAAATGCCGAATTGGCCTCATTACTGTAATGAGGGGTTTCAGGATCAGTTCCCTATCGGGGGAATCGTGCCGCCTTCGCGGTTCTGCGGACCTTTCCGTTCAGGCCCCCCCAAGTCGTCACTTCCAGCACAAGTGTAGAACACAAGTACAGGTGGTCAGATGAGATTCCGACCTAGCGACCGTCGCCCATCCACGGCGGCAGCATCGCCCCCCAAAGCGAAAAGCGGCCTGCGACTAGCGAAGCCAAAGGCGAGAACGCAACGGCACCTAGGTAACTTAGGTAACACAGGTAACCGTTCGGGAAAAACATACGAAGAACTTTTGACCAACTACTTGGGCGACTGTTCCAAATGCGGGGCCAAAAATGTCGTTTTGACTGATGGCTTGTGTCGGGATTGCTGGCACGGACGCAAGTATGCAACTTCCCATCGAGCAGTTCTCCGACCACACCTGGACGGACAAGGGCGGGGCGATCCACGGGACGAGGTGACAGGCGTGGCTTTCAGGGAATATCATAAAACCTACCGCAAGGCTTGCAGCCGAGCTGCCGAACTGAGGAGGAAGGGTAGGTCAGCGAGGGCGTGGAAAAACTGGGAATTTGGCAAGCACGTTGGATACGTGGTTATTTGGAAAAAGCGGGAGGCTTCCTCGTGAAAAACAAAAATGACCTGCGACCAGCCGAGTCGAAGGCGATGACTGAAGGACGAATCAGAGGGAGGCTTTCCACTGAACCATACGAAGCTGTTGAACGCTGTGAATTTGGACACGATATAGATGAAAAGACGATGACGAAAGCTGAAGGATTATTCTACAAGGGTGAACAACTATTTTGGGCTTATTGTAAGCGATGCAAAACATCCGTTCAAATTTTTCAAAGGGGGCGGGCGCGATGACACCTCCCGGCCTGCGACTAGCGAAGTCAAAGGTGATAGGCGGGGGTTGCCTATCATATCGTCCAAGTAAATTAATATTGACTGGTCCAGAGTGGAAGGGAATATCAGACATCGTTTCAATCGCGCTTTCCAATGATGACACGTTTAGAGTTGCATGCAACCAAACTCTCCTCAGAAACAGGGCACAGGTGGAGACCGCACAAGCGGAACTAAAGGAAGCCGTAAGGAAGGCAAAAAGGTGGATTCTCTACATCGAGAGGGAGGGATGCGACCACCTCATAACAATAGAAACCGAACGACCCGGGCGTCATCGGGAGTTAATCTCAGGGAATGAGAAACTTCTACTGTGTGCCCCCAAGTTCGTTAGAGTTGAAGCAACCCACGATGTTTTGATCGGAATAGCGGATGCTTGCTGCAAGGCGATGGGACTACACAACGCACTGAAAACGATTAACGAAAAACTCCTTAGCGAGTCTGGATACGAGCTTGCTAAGGGGCTTTGGAATAGATGTCATCTACATTGGCGCAGGAGTGTCGGAGCGAGAAAGGCAGCATGGATGAAAAAGGGATACGTCGCCGAGTTCGAGGAAGTTCCCGATCTTAGAGATTCAAAATTCCACGAGGGAGCCAAACTCCTTTACGATGTCAAGGAGGGAGCGAAGTGAAATCAAGGCTCCTGAAAATCGCCGAGATAATATTTGACCCCGAGATATACCCGAGGCTGAACGTCAACCCAACGCTCGTGGAACTGTACGCCGATGCTATGGAAAAGGGCGAGAAGTTCCCCCCGATTTCGGTCGGCAACATCAAGACGGTCAAGGGGATTCAACTAATCGATGGGAAGCACAGATTAGAGGCAACAAAGAAGCGTGGCGAGAAATACATCGCAGCCACCATTAAGGGATACGAGAACAAGCGGGATGCCTTCATCGATGCGGTGAAACTCAACGTCAAGCACGGAAAGCCACTTTCTTGGATTGATCGTGAAAACGCATCGGAAAGGCTAGCAGAGTTCGGGGTGAAAAGGGAACTGATAAGTGGCATAGTTCGACTGCCCGTTCAGCGAATACAGAGGGTCAAGGCATTCAGCAAGGAACTTATAGAACGCCAAGTTCCCGTTCCTGCGCCGAGTAGTGCGGACAACGTGGATGAGACACCTGGACAAGCCACACCTGAGTTAGATCCAGATCCACCAACGACACCAGAACACGAGTCGCCAAAGGATGAACCCAAAAAAGCCGAATTGATCGAACTAAGAAGCCCAGACGAAGTGGTGGAAAGGCTCAAGCACTGGTGGGAGTTGCACGATGAACTTGCAAAGGAAGGAGCTGTTGAAAGTGGCAACTTGGACGAAGTGAGAGGCCGAATTTACGAACTCCAGTGGATGATGGGCAGGGAGGCTCTTGTCTGATGTTCACGGTTCACGCTCGGTCAGGCAGCACACGGCTCGGTAGGGTTTGGCGTGGTGCGGCAAGGCAAGGCTTGGCAAGGAATCGCGTTAATCAAGATCTGGCATGGTCTGGTGAGGCAAGGTGCGCCAAGGCGCGGCAAGGTTTGGCACGGTTGTTCACGATAATTCTACGCTGCATGTTAACAAGGCGGGGCACGGCGAGGCGAGGCTTGGCGCGGCAACGTTCGGTTCGGCAAGGCGAGGCAAGGAATCACGATCGTGGTCTGGCATGGTCAGGCGAGGCATGCATAGGCGAGGTCTGGCGGGGTATGGCACGGTTAGGCAAGGAGATGTGTTAAATGAGGATGGAGAAAATCAAGGTGGGAATCGAGGGGCTGACGCCTCTCCTGATGAATAGGCTTGTACCCGAGGACTTGATAAAGGGACCGAGACCCCCAAAGCATTACGACTTCGATGAGTGCGCGAGGAGATCCGCGTACATCACGCAGGTGGACGGGAAGCAGACTTTGTACATTAAATCGGAGGCCATCTTTCGGTGCATAATCAACACGGCCAAGTTTTACAAGACGGGGCGACTCAGGGCATCGCGGATACTCGCTGGGTCGATGAGGATTGAGCCCGATAAGATTCCGCTGAACTCGATGAACTACGAGGTCGACGTGAGGCCCGTCGTAATCCAAAAGGCTAGGGTTCTCCGCGCCAGGGCGAAAGTCCCCAAGTGGAAGGTGCTGTTCGATATCGTCTTCGACAGGGCCACGATAGACGACCCGACCTTCATAAAGGAAATTCTCAACGAAGCTGGGATGAAGTCAGGGCTGCTCGATTTTCGACCAGAGCGCGGCGGTTCGTTTGGAACGTTTGTCGTCAACAAGTTCGAGTGGGACTCCAAGCGGAAGTCTAGGAGGACTGAGAATGGCTAAGGACATCGTTATCGTTGGGTTCAAGGTCGAGGAAGACAACTCGGTTTTTTACAAGAAGCTCAGGGGCATCGTGTTGGGTGAAGTTAAAGACGATGCCAAGCAGCTTGGCAGACGTTTCATCGGCATCGACCTGAACCGCGATTACGTCAAGATGGCGCAGTGGCGGCTGGGCAGGATCGAGAGCCCGCTGGAGGTTTTCGCATGAGTGACCTGCGTCCACCCAAGTCGATGACATCACCAGTCAACCAGATCCTCTGCGGGGACGCGGCGGAGCTGATGCGCGGGAGGCTACCCGAAGAATCTGTCCACGCGATAGTCACCGATCCCCCCTACGGGCTGGAGTTCATGGGCGAGGAGTGGGACAAGTTCAAGGACTATGGGATTTCTGGATTTTTGGGCAAGTCGCTGACCAAGCAGGCATCTGCCAAGTACGTGTCGATAGGGCGCGGGAGGCAGATGGAAGGGTGCGGGTTCGACAAGAAGGCCAAGCCATCGTTCTACAACATCTCGAAGCATGGGATGTTGAAGTATCAGCAGTGGACGACCGCCTGGGCCCGCGAGGCGCTGCGCGTTCTGGTGCCCGGCGCGTCGATGCTGGTGATGGGGGGGACGCGGACCTACCACCGGATGGCCTGCGGGGTCGAGGACGCAGGGTTCGAGGTTAAGGACACGGTGCTCTGGTGCTACAACTCGGGCTTCCCCAAGGCGCAGGACCTCGGCAAGATGATAGACAGGCGGTTGGGTGTGGAAGGCAAAAGAGAAATCATCGGAAAGTACATATCGCCGAGGCAGATCGAGAAGGGAACATTTAAGGACGAATTTCCGAGCGGCACATACGAGCAATCTAAAAACAAAGTCTGCTACGGGGAGTATGCTGGCAAGAAGGAACGATTTGATATAACAATCCCAGCCACCCCCCTCGCCCGCGAGTGGGATGGCTGGAAGGTCGGGGGGCTGAAGCCGAGCTACGAACCAGTCGTGTGGGCAGTGAAGCCGCCCGAGGGCTCCTACGTGGAGAACGTCCTCAAGCACGGGGTCGGGGCCATCGACATTGAGGCGTGCAGGATACCCTATGAGGGCGATGACGATAGGGAAACCGCCAGATACAACGCGCTGGGGATGGAGCGACTAAAGAAAGACTACGGCGAGGAACTGGGGACGCTTTTCGAGGGAGGCTGGAAAAAGCATAAACTCGGCGACCAACCGCAGGGCCGCTACCCCGCCAACATGGTCCGCACCGACCGATTCGAGGACGGGTACGACCGCTTCTACTTCGTGCCCAAGGCCGACCGGGGGGAGCGCGACGAGGGGCTGGAGGGGATGCCCGAAGTTCAGAGGTCTTATATGTCTAAAGAAAGTCGAGTTGGTAAATGTATTCACGCATCAAAAGGTATGGATAGATTTACCCACAAACTTCGCAACACCCATCCAACTGTGAAACCCGTCCGCCTCATGGAGCACTTGATAAAGCTGGTGACGCGGCTCGATCAGGTTGTATTGGACCCGTTCGTGGGCAGCGGGACGACCTGCATAGCGGCCCGACGGTTGAGGCGGCGCTGGATCGGCTTCGACAACAATCGGGAATATTGCGAGATAGCGAGGCGGAGGCTAGCCGCGATACCACCGCCCTTGGAGGTCTTCGCGTGAGTTGTCCCCGACCTCCAACGTCGCAGGTACTCCCCTATATCCTGCAACAACTCGGTCACGGCCCGCTCACATTCTTCAAGCTCTACGCCCCGAGCTACCGCTGCCCCCGATGTGGACTGGAGGGCCTGTTCGTCAAGGTGAGCGCGAACGACGGGCGGACCCTCACGGAATACTGGGACATCGAGGGGCCGCGCGACAACTTTGAAAATATGCGCGATCTCGAACTCCATCAGGGCATTGGGACCGATGGCGACTTCAAGTACGAGCTCATGCGCCCGTCCAAGGTGAAGCCCCATCTGGACATATTCGGTACGCTTTTCGTCAGGTCATCGCGCCTCATCCAAGCGCTCGTTCAGGCTAACCTTTTCATCGACCGTCAAGCTCCCGTTGGTCCGACTAGCGGGCCGCAATACCCCCCGACATCTCGAGAGTCGGCTAAAGTGGGGGCGTCGGGCCAGCGGGAGAGAAGGCGAAGCACGGTCGGGCGGATTGCCTCCGAAAGACTGGGGAAACGTCCAGCTACAATCTGTTTTCCCACCTCCTCGGTCCAAAACCCGTCCGTGCGCCTCAAGCTCGAAGGGGTGAGGGATGATGGCTGAATGCGAAGTTGAATGTAAAAACTGCGGGGCAATTTGGGGTGTTGGGGCAGATGTGGGAATCGTCGCAGAGTTGCTCGAATGTCCGCTTTGCAGGAGGTGGAAGTGATGGATGATGTTGTAGCGAAGAACGCTTGGATAACGCAGGGCGGCGGGAACTACTTCGTCGAGTTCTACCTCGGCGGATGCAAGGGGAACCTCCGAGTCAAGATACCGAAATCAGTCGCGGAAAAAATCGCGGGGGGCAAGTTGTTCAAGGTCGTCGGGAACCGATGGAGTGGAAAGGAAGTAACCTTGACTTTTAAGACACCCACGATAGCGCAACAGTTCCAAGAGGCGGTCGCGGTGGATGATTTAGTTAGCGTTCCCAAAAATCTTCGCGCTCGACCATCTGGAAAAACGGCGGAGGGGTGATTGAGTGACAAGATGTGATAAATGCAAAAAACCGATTCCAAACGACCACAGATACCAGCTTGAGGCGCGGTGGCAGAATCCAGATCCGAGCCAATTTTTCAGGGTTTACCAACTTTGCCGCGATTGCTACAACGAATTTTTAGCGTGGCTAGGTTTTCCGAAGGAGGTAATCTGATTGGAAAAAACAAGAGAGCTTGAGGTTGTCGGCATTGAGATAGCCTTGGAGAATGGGTCTCGACACAAGCTCGATAAGGGTGAGGTCGGGCGATGGATGGCGGCCTTGCTCCTCTACGAAAGGATGCAGAAAATAAGAAAGGAATACCGCAAGGAACTCAAGACCCAAGAGCTGATCTCGGAGCTTTTCGTCAAACTGGGCCTAGTCCGTGAGAATGACATAAACTGGAACGTGCTGCCACTGATAGCGCTGAATCACGCTTTGCGCTCGACTGAAAAAGCGAGGTGATGTGATTGGAGCGAGTGATAGAACTCAAGCAGGACATCCCGATTAGGAACAAGGTTTGGAAGGCGGGGAGGTACAGGGTTCCCAACGATATGTCGAGCTTGCTGGCCGACTGGTTGCTCAAGGCGCGGTCTGACATCACCGAGCTTGTCAGCGCGGAGCCGTCGAAGCCGGACCTCGAAGTGCCGCCTGAAGTCGAACCAGAACCCAAGGCAGACCCCAAAGAGTACATGCAGCAGGCGATGGACGAGGCGCAGAAGTTCAAGGCGAGTGGCTCGATTCCAGAAAAAACCGAGGAAAAACCCGCGAAGGAGGCCAGCCCAACTCGGCAGAAGACGGCATTCGATAAGCTCCAAGAGCTGGTCGGGAGCCACTTGATCGAGATTTACTCCGATGCTGGCAATGGGAAGTCTAGGCTTGCTCATCACATAGCGACCGAGGCCGAGAGGAGCGGGAAGAAGGTGCTCTACCTCGACACGGAGAAATCCCTGCCGGTCGGTTACGAGAAGCAACTCAAGAACTACGAGATCCACACGGCGAAGACCGCCATCGAACTATTGAAGCAGTTGATCAGCCGCGTGCGGAGGGCAAGGGATGAGGACCTCAACCTGATAGTCGTTGACAGCATCGGCCTTCCGGTTCTGGCGGCCCTACCTGAAATGGATATGCGGGAGAGGGGCGATGCCTTCCAGCTCATGGCCTCCCTGCGATTCCAGATGATGGGGTTCGCCTTCGAGCACGGACTGGCAATCGCAATAAATCAGCCAGTAAGTGAACTCTCTCGAGTCAGCATTCGCGGAAAGGCACCCAAGGTCGCGGAGGGAGAACCATTGCCCCCCTCGGGCGGGAAAAGCGAGTTCATGGCGAAGTTGATCCTCAGGTCGGAGGCGGTGCAGAAAGCCCCGAAGCAGTCGATCTTCAAGCTCGTGGTCTACAAGGCCAGGGAACACGGGCAGGAGTACGAGTTCGCCAGATTCTCCATAGACGACAAGGGGGTTTCGATAGAGTGGAAAAACTGACCAAGCGTCCACGATTCAACCCCGACGCGATAGGGCTCTGCAAGCGATGCAAGCGGGTAACACACACCCACGTCGGCAACCAGACGCTCGACGACCCTCTCGGGAACCTTTGCAGGGAGTGCTTCGGGCAGGGGCGGGGTGAATGAGCAAAATAATTTTCAAGCCAGAGGGGGAAAACATCAGAATCACTGTAATACATCGTGGATCGAAAGTAGGGAAGCACAACTTCGGAAAAATGCTCGCCACTAAAGAATACGCCGAACAAGTGAGGAAGTTTTTGGGCAAACGAAGATTCAAGGCGCTGGGCAAACTGATGAATTACCCTAATAGTGTTTCCTTCGATCCCCGCAATCGAGAACTGTCATTCAGGGAAGAAATTCACAACGCCTATTTCTTCATCATGTATCTGGTGTGGGCGCTCGAAGAAAAATTGGAAGTTGTTGAGGGCGGTGGTGCGCGGTGAGGTCGGGGTCGGAGGTCAGGGCGCGGCTGATTAACGATGAGGAACTCTCGCTAACGTTGTGGGAAATCATGGCTCTGAATGAGGCAATCGAGAAGGTGCTCGACTCTGGGGGGGGTGAGGGGCGATGATAACGATTGAGGAAGTTGTGAATCACGAGGGATTTCAAATGCTAATGGATATTTTACACAAACAGGAAGCAAACCCCAAGCTAGTTGGTGGTCTAGTTCGGCGCGGATGGACGGGCCACGATATAGATATTGAAGTGTCAAAATTGGGGCTAAAGGTTCCTCTCGAATTAATGTGCCTAAAATTTGGTAGAAAGGGATGGCTTCCTG
>JAUWYN010000029.1 GCA_030615805.1 Hadesarchaea archaeon
AGTGCCATCGTTGTATATCGTCAAGGTGAAAGTTGCCCTCTCCCCAGCATTTAACGACTTGGCCTTTTTCACCATATCTGCCGAAACCGCATAAGGGGGGTACCAAACTGGGTGGTCCACGAGGTAAACGCGCAGGTCCCAGGGCCATCGTTTATATTGTTCGTTGTCGGTCGCTTGGTCATCCTGCACCCTGATGTTAACCCCAAGGGCTTCGAGGATCGGGTTGTTATAGACGGCCCTGCAGTACTCTCCGTAGTCGGCTTGATCGCTGAGGAACAGGCCTCCGCCGGCGCGCACCCAGTCCCTGATTACCGAGATCTCAGCGCTCGTGAAAGCCCGCTCCGGGCCGATGAACATAAACACGCTGTAAAGCGCAAGGCGTGCGGCAGTTATCCCATCGGTGTAGGTGTGGACGGTATAACCCTTCTCCCGCAGGTAGCTTATCAACTCGGAGCACACATCTGCACTGTGGAAGGCATCGGAGGGGGTCCAGTAAAATAGCACCTTATGCTGCGCTACATCCCCCCAATGTGCCAACCAGCCCAACATGTCGAAAGTGAGTTCTTCCATTCTTAGGGCTTCGAGAGCGAAGTGAGAGGTCGGCACAGTTCGGAAGCTAGGCCCAGGGCCATAAACAATGACTCGACCATCTTCGACCTCCGCGGCAGCCGCTATGACCGGAAATTCCCCCCTGCCGATGGGCACGGGGTACGGTTCCCTATAACTTTCGTCAAGCGTGTTAGCGGTTTCAGTTCCGATGATGATAGGTCGGGCTGGAGGCTCGACAAGGAGCGACGTGGTGCTGAACTGGTAAAAGAAAGGGCTTTTGCGGATTAGTGAATGGTCGTCGGGAAGCAAATCGTAGGGAGGCCTCGCTAAGGGGAAATATGGGGCAGTGGATATCGTCACCGTCTCCTCAACGCCGGTGCCGGTAACGGTGATCGCGACTAGGTTCTGAACTTTATCCTCTATCGCTGGATCAACGGTAATTTTGACGACGACGTTCTCCCCCTCGCCAGCCAGAAGTGTGAGAGGAGTCGGAGAGACCTCCATGGCCCATCCTAAATCATCGACCGCGGATATCGTGTAATTATCCTCCACGAGACCAAAATTGAGGACCCCTATGACGATTTGGATGTCCTCGCCAGGTCTTGCAGTGGCCATCGTGGGCCTGAAGCTAGGGGTTACTTGGGGGCTCTGGGTCGGCGTAGTCTCGACTATCGATGCCGCCACTCTATATGGCGTAGGTTGTGCCAGCGAATGGGGTTTGTAAAATCCAATTACATCGTTTCCGGTCGAGGCCTGGTAGAGCCCACCTATTTCGGTGGTGGTATCGACCTCGTATGTGTAACTATCCGAAGCCCAAGTGGTGGGGTCCGCTAGCGTGTCGCTCTGGAAGAGGTACGGAAAGTTGAAACTCGCGAGGATCTTGTTGCTCACCTCGTAGAAGTTATGTCCGGCATAGTCTGCGTTGTTAATCACGAGCAAACCCCCGCCAGCGCTGACGAAGTTGACTAGCGCGGTGACATCGTCATCCAGTAGCAAGCTTGGATCGCCGCCTGAATACTGATCGCCAAGTTGTATCCCTGGTATTACGACGATGTCATAAGCGCTGAGGTCGATAGCTGAGATCGGCTGGGTGCTGTCCGCGATTACCGTGTAACCGACCGCTCCAAGCGCATCTCCCAATTCTGAAGCGTTGCCCGTGATTTTTTGATCATCATATACACTGTAGCCCTCATACCAGAGCACCCTCTCCGCGCCGGGCGCCATCCATCGGAAGGTTTTGTCGAGCAAGACATCAAGGTGCGGACCCGGGTTGGCGAGACCGTTCCATCTTCCATTTTTGAGTGTGGCCGCCATGCCGGCGGCGGCGACCCCACCAGTTCCATATTTAGTCACGATCATGACCGGCGGGTAATCGCCAGCCATATACTTGCGATAGGGTGGTGGAGTATTTATCCTACTCTTGTTGTAAGCGGAGGGGCCGCCGCGGGTTATGATAATGGCTTCGGAATTCTCCGCCGCCGCAGAACTCGAGGTTAGGAATGTCAACGTCGCCGTAATCATTAGGATTGATATTAAAATGCCCTTTATCACTGCTTCGCGGTCATTTTCATCCATCATCTGCCTCCAATCTACCTCCAGAAAGAATAAGGGGCGCCGTTTATAAGGATTTTGAAAGTCGTCGAAGATCACTTTTTCCAACATAGTGGGAGAAAAGCGGGATATAGAAAATCATCTTGGAAGCCGAGGCCCGAAATCAAACGCTTTAAGGATTCTTGTTCGGGACCTTACAGAAGTTGTGACGCCCAAATTCCAACTTGGGGCTGGAATTTGCGGCAGATACCACAGAGTAATCCAACTACCTTCTTAAATAAAAACAGAAGAGAAAATTTTCGTCGCTCGCAGAGCTTTTAGCGTTTTTAAAATAGCAATTGAGGCAGACGTCCGCCCCCAGCAATTTTCGTGCTACATCAAGATTAGAGGGGCTTTAGTATCAGAACAGCGCCGAGGATTACCACGATGATGACCTCCGCTACTGTAAAAGACTATTACAATAGGCTGTTTCGGATATTGCATTAGAAATAAACTATTGGGAACTCGCCTGCTCACCAGCTCGGAGCAGCTTTCCTGCCCCTCAAGAGCATCAAGGCGACAACCACCACGATCACCACGACTACCACCACGATTGCTATCAAGGTCATCGGCAACCCCTCTTCTTTAACACTCGCCGTGGAGGTAATGCTGTCATCATAACCAGTCCCGAACGCTGTCACAGTTATCGTCGTCGAGGAGCCCGCGGCCGCGTCGCTTGGGATGGTGACGGTTACCGTGGCTGTGCCCGAAGCCCCCGCGTCGAGCGTGAGCGTTGAGGGTGAAATGCTAGGCGACCAGTCTGCCGTGTCCGTGGCCTGTAAGCTGAAGGTGTCCGAGCTTGTGCCCGCATTCGTGACGGTCACGGAATAGGTGACATCATCGCCCGGCGCACCATCCTTGGATGTTGGGCTGATGGTTACCTCTACCTCTCCAACTTCGGCGGCGACTCTTGCCGTGCATGTGCCGCTCGCGCTCACCGCGGAATCAGCCTGTGAGGTAGCGGTGACGGTTATGGTGTTGGACGCACCGTCCGCCGCGTCGCTTGGGATGGTGACGGTTGCCGTGGCCGTGCCGGAAGCCCCCGCGTCGAGCGAGAGCGTTGAGAGTGAAATGCTAGGCGACCAGCCGGCTGTGTCCGTGGCGGTTAGGGAATACGAATCGTCGAGAGTGCCCTGATTCGTGACTGTGGCAGTGAATGTAACGTCATCTCCAGGTGAACCGCTCTTAGAGCTTGGCGATATGGACACGGACACGCTTCGCTCCACCACTTCTGTTGGGTAGGAAATCCTCAGAAATGGGTGAGTGCGGCTTTCATATCGCTCCTTAGACCAAAAGGCACGACCAGTTGATTCAGGCAAGTCGTCCGGTGGGCGCAAGCAGAAGCTCGCCCATTTGTCTCCCGCGAACTCATTTACCACGAACGAGGTAACGTCCCAAGAATATGACTTCGGCGAATCATAACTTGTATAGTCCACAGATTTATTATCAAGGAGAGCCCCATACGCTGGCTTATTGTTCCAAGTTATATCGATTTCCATCCAATCGTCGTCCTCGACCTCATGACACAGGACATCAAAACCGCTAGCATATTTGTAATAGGCGTAGAGGTAAAGCCTTGCATCGGTTATGTTTGCGTCAGTTGGAATCTCCAAAAGATCAAATCTTAGGTAATCCCACTGCCAATACTCATCGTAGCGGCCAATGCGTAAGGCATTTTCGCCATTATAATTGGCGTCAGCGTCTTGGTCGGACACGTACACATCGTCGAACGGTTCGATCCGTTTGCCCGCATGTGCCACGGTGGTGAAGCTGGTCTGAACCTCCGGATAACCCCTCGCAGTCGCGGTCACAACTATTGTGTCATCTGTGCTCATGGGCGCGTCATCGGGTATGGTGACGATAAGCAACGCGTCTTCGCTCTCGCCTACTTGGACGAAGACCGAGGTTGGGTGAATGTCCGACGACCAGTCTGCACTTTCCTCGAAGGTCAGGTCGTACGTCAAATCTATTGCAAGCGGATTTTTCGGATTGGAAACTATGACGCTGTACTCTAGTGTGGCCCCGGGCAGGCCCACTTGATAATCTGGCAAAATGTACAGGCTTACACCTGGGCCTGCTTTAGCCAAGGAGCAAATACTGTACAAGCCAATCTCCGTAGCACCCGTTGCCGCTTGATAAGCGCTCCCGATGTCCGTCGTCGGGTCGACATCAACGATTGGTCGGTAATCCGCACCCCAGTTGTTCGTCGGGTCGGACACTTGGTCATCTTGGAAGAAGTAGTCGAAACCGAGGCTCTCGAGGACCTTGTTCATAACCTTAGAATAATGGTGGCCTCCGAAATCAGAGCCATCCATGATGAACAGGCCTCCACCACCCTCCACGAAGCTCGTGATGGCTTGAACGTCAGCGTCCGGCAGGAGATCTGGGTCTCCACCAGTCCCCGCGGTGCCGAGCTGAAGTTGCGGGAGGACCAGGATATCATAAGTCGAGAGAAGGGTCGAAGTTATGGGTTGTGTGGCGTTAGCTGTGACCGTGTACCCCAAAGTCTCGAGTGCTGCAACAAGCTCTGAACAATTAGCAGCAGTGTTGTAAACATTGTACCCCTCGTACCAGAGAACTTTGGTCGCGCCCTGCACCATCCACTGGAATGCCTCATCAAATAAAATATCAAGGTATTGAAGTGGATTGTCAGGATTCTTCCATCCCGGAGTGGGAGAAGTGCGACATGTAGGAACGATGCCCGCAGCGACGACTCCACCGCTGCCGATCTCCTTAGCTACCATGACCAGCGGTCGGTCCCCGACCTCATACTCATACCAAGGAGGATCCCCAGTTTGGGTTATGTTATAGGCAGTATCTTTCCCGCGAACGATACCAAGCCTCTGAGCGATCGCTTCAACTACGACGTTATCGCGAACATTAGGATCACTCTGCGAGATCACCGTGACCGTTATCCTATCCCTGGTGCCGATGATCGCGCCCAAAGGCACCGTAACCCTTAAGGTGGTAATCCTGTTCCCGCCGGGCGGAATGCTCTCGAATCTGTAATCATCGAGCGTCGGCCCCCAGTTTTCGCTGTCGCTGACGGTCAAGTCGAAGTTATCTTCATTTTCACCTATATTTGTGACCGTGACGATGTACTCGAGCGTCGTCCCGGGCGGCCCACCTTGATAACTCGGCGAGATCGAGATCAACTTTGAGAGCACCCTTATGGTTATGGGGTCCCGATTCCAAGATTGGGGGTATTTTTCGACAACTATGACCCCGCCAAGCTGCCAAGGAATCACGTGGTCGCCCGGGATGTGCGGAACTCCACCAGCCCCGTACGCGCCCATCCATATGTCGACGTTGAACTGCCCGTTCCTGGGATCCTTGTCATCGGCGGGACACGACACCTCCAAAACCCACGCCGTGTCCGCCCCGGACGGGGCCGATGATAGTGTGACGTCGGCGCGTATGTTCTCGCCCACGTTGGCGCCCGTGGTGAAGTAAGCCTCGGCGCTCACGAACGTCAAGTCCTCCTCCGGCTTATCCTCGTAGTTGAACCATCCCAGGGTAATCATGTACGCTCCGTCCTCCGGCTCGTCCCACTCGAGCACGTGCCTGATGAGGAAGTTGTCCCCCTGATCGACCTCGATTGTCGTGCCACCGGGGTCAATGATCAGCTCCCCTGGACTGGCGGGTGGTGCAACCGATATCATTGAAAACACTAGGGCGAAGGCTAGCAAAACAGAAACTACGCCACGCTTGAAATCCTCGGTCCTCACTTGTTGCCTCCTTTTTATTATGATACCAAACAGCATATAAGATTATAGATTTACCATAAAATCGGCTTAAATTATAGCAAAATAACTTGCCGTGGACTTTTTAGTTAGGATAGTGCTTTGTAACTAAATCACGGTTATTTTTTCCTGCCGATTTCTTCTTTGAGCTAAGCTCAAGCGCGAACCCGAACGACGCATTGAGAGAGGGTTTCCTTGGTCTTGGTTGTGCAGTTACTGGACTAACTGTTAACAATAACATTACTGAAAGTATTATTGGAGTTACCCCCAACAGCAGTTTTTTATCCATTTTTTACCTCCCTTAAATTTGGGTATTTATTAATCGCCCCCCTCGGCGCTCCTGAGGCCTTTCGGTCGCTAGGCGTTAGCGTTGCCAAAAGTCGCAATAAAACGCCTTTTATGCCTGCGGTCCTCACCTATTGCCGTCATAGAAATTTGGCGGTTCATATTTAAAGCGCTTTGGCTCGCGCGGGTGGCGGATTTTTAATTTTTCAGCACATTTTGTCAAGTGTCCACCCGCCAAAAAGAAAAGAAATAAGTGTATTGCCTATTCCTAACGTAATGGTGAGCTTGTTGTTCGGGCGCGAGGAAGCGCTTCGCGCGCTGCGCGAGGCTGGTTGTTCAAGGGAAGTTATTCAGCACTGTCTTGCCGTCGAGCGGATTTCCCTAAGGCTCGCCCGGCAAATTCGTGCGAATGGTCACAAGCTCGACCTGCGCATAGTGAGTCTGGGTGCATTACTGCACGACATCGGGCGGGCTCGGACGCACGGCATCAGGCATGGTGTCGAGGGGGCAAAGATCCTGCGGGGCCTCGGATTGAGCAAATTTGCACGGTTCGCTGAGTGTCACTTGGGTGCCGGGATCCCAGCTGGGGAGGCGAGGGAGCTTGGACTACCAGCGCGGGATTTCATGCCCCAAACGCTTGAAGAGAAGATCATCACCTATGCAGACAAATTGGTGATGGGGCGCCGCACGGCATCGTACGAGAGGGCCCTTGGTTGGTTCAGGTCGGAGCTGGGACCGAAGCACCCAGCGCTCGATCGCTTCAAGGCGCTGCACCGCGAAATCCAGAAGATGGCAGGCCCCGGCTAGAAAATTTTGTGGTGGGCCCGCCGAGATTTGAATCAAAGAGCTGACTTTCTGCTAAACTCCACTTTTCCCCTATATAAAGAACTCCCACTCAAAGCCTCAGCGGGAGCATGGATAACTGCGAATCAATGATAAATTTAGAAAAGTTAAATGACCCAAAAATTTTGAGCGATTTTAGAGTAAGAGAGGAGGGGGACTATTATTTTTGCAAAGTTAAGCGGTCAAAGTTCACAGTGACGATACCAAAAACTATTGATTGGAAAATAAGCTACTTGGCTGGTGTGGTAGCGGGTGATGGTAGCGTAAAAATGACAAATCGCAAGGTTTCTAAATACCCAAGAGTAAGTCTTGAGATTTTTAATAATTCACTAGAATACCTAAAATTTGCTAACAAATTATTCGGGGACATTTATAACATAAAGGGGAAACTGCGAAAGAAGCCCGATAAAAATTGTTACATACTTGCAATAAACAATAAAGTAACATGGCTCTACTTCAACAAGGTGTTGGGTTTTCTGATAGGAAAAAAGGATTGCCTCAGCGTCCCAGAAAAGTTAAGGAATCCAGCTCTCCTTAAGCACTTTATTGCAGGGCTGATTGACACAGATGGATATAAAACAAACACCTTTGGGCTGATGATGAGTGGTAGCAACAGCAAATTCCTCGAAGAAATAGCAGAGCTCACAGATCATTTTTACTCTCTAAAATTTTATGGACCGTATCATAGCACTATACATCAAAACGGGAAAATAAGATACAGAGCAATACTCAATTTAGCTAGAACTCAATCTAATTTCCAGAAGTTTAGGGAACTAATTCTCCTGAAGCACCCAAGATTTAACGAGTGGGCCCGGAGGGAGTCGAACCCCCGATCTCTACCTTGTAAGGGTAGCGTTTGTTAGGCTTTCGCCCCTTAACCGCTAGACCACGGGCCCAGTTGATTTTTTGTTCCCACAGATAAAAGCGTGCTCGCCTAAAGCCCTTGGACGATCATGATTACCTCGAGCACAACTATGGCTATGATTAGCAGCGTCATCAGGAACTCGAGCGTGGTCGCGCGATGCACATCGACGCGCTCCATGGCCATGGCGTAGAGCTCCTGCAACTGATCGAGCTTCTTGTCGACTAACGCCAACCAGTCGGCGATGCGGAAGCGCTCGCTCGCGACGCGGTAGAGCTTCCCCAAGTACCACTCTCCCGTGAACTTCAGGATGTTGCGGAGGTCCCCCACGTAGTCCATGACCTCAATGCGCAGTTCCGCTAGCTCACTCGCGGTCCGAGCAAGCTCCCCGTAAGGGCGGCTTCGCCAAGTTATGCCCATGCGGGGGCCAACGAGGGCGGTACGAAGCGAACTGTAGGCCCGTTCCACGCGGCGGTCGAGCAAGCGGTCGTAGGTCTTGAGCTCGAGCAATTGGATTCGCGCGAACTCGATCATGCGCACGAGCTCGTCGGTGTATTCAACCGCGCCGCTGATGAGCGCCGCGTACCAGTCGACGATTACGATGTCCTCGTCAGAATAACTCAGGTAAGGCTTCAGAGCATCATCGACTTCTTTGTCGCTGAGCGATTGCCAGTCTCGTTCCCCGCGCAGCAGCCCCGCGGTCTGCTTACGAAACTTAGTCAAGAAATCTTCTGCCTCAAGCCTTGGCTCTGACCCGGCGATCAAGATGAGGGTGTAAATCTCCGGAAGTTCAAATGCGGGGTAGGGATAAGCTATCGCGGATTTTATCGTTTTCATGAGGTCCTTGAAGAGCTCGAGTGGTAACTCGTCAAAGTCGATTTCATTCTCACCCACTTTCACCCGCCTCTCGTTCAGGGTGACGAGTTTTGTGGCACCCTCAAAGCTCGCCCTGCGGAATTCGATGTTTATGTTGATCCCTATAACGCCGATGGGGAAGATGTGCCCTTCGATGGTGGCCTTGTGCCGGTCGATCTTCCTTGCCCCGAGGTCGATCTCGATTGGCTGGAGACCCACCTCCTCATATTTTGGTGACAGAATTCTTGTCCCCCTTGGGACATGGCGTTCGATCACGTTGAGCTTTTGGTTGGGTATGCGCTCGAGCTCGATTTCACCCCCGACATCGTAGAAATACTGGAAGACTACCCGCCCGGTCAAGGTTGGTGCTTCCGGCATCTGTTCACCACTCACGTTTGACCCCGAGAAAACTTAAAGATGGCGCCGGGGCAGGGATTTGAACCCTGGAAGCGCTTACGCGCCAACAGGTATCTGCGAGCTCCAACTCGTAGCAACCTGCCGCCTTCACCTGGCTGGGCCACCCCGGCAGAGGCGGCGAGCGCGCCCGAAGTTGACGCCTTCCCCCCACAGCGATTGCTAACCCCGATCTCCGTCCCGTTGTCCGCAAGCGTCGCACGTCCTGCCCACGGTTGCTGACTTCCGCCCCTGGCCGGGTTCGACAGGTGAGGGCAGTTCTCCCCGACCTTACGACCGAGGCCCTACCGCCGCCGACCCTGCGGGACGGGACTTCCTCGTCGAAAGTTAGGTCGACGCGGGGTTCCAGCGCCTTCCCCGAGCTTCAGCCCAGCGTATAGCGGATTTCCGGTACAGGGGACCGCTAACCCCCCGCCTAGCTCGCCGCCATACTTCATCTGGATTTTGGAGAATTAAGGGTTTTCCGCAGCCGCCTTAATCCCAGTCCCTTTAAGAGTTCGCAGCTCTTGCAAATGATTGCTGAGGTTGGCTCGCCACAACTTTTACACCTTCGCATTTCAAACTCGGGCACGATTCGCGCGAGCTGGGGCTTTAGCCGGTCGAACATCCGAAGAATCATAAATTTCGAGTTTGGGTGGTTGGCCTCGAGCTGGTTCAAAAAATCGCGAATCTCGGTGTGGATTCCCCCCACGTAAGGACAGACGGCGAGGTGCACCTTTAGTCCGCGGAGCAAGGCGTAGAGCGCTACCTCCTTCTCCGGGATCTCGCGCAGAGGCTTGATGCGAGGTACGAAGCCCTCGCGCGGTGAATAAGCTGGTCCGAGGCGGTGGAGCCTGGAGAAGTCGGCCCGCACGTAGTTGAGCATGATTGCTTGGACTTCGTCGTCGAGATTGTGTGCGGTGACGAGTTTGTCCGCCTCCAGTTCGCGGGCAGCTTGGTTGAGTAGCGAACGGCGCATCACCCCGCAGTAGGTGCAAGGATTCAGCTCAGTTTTTTTGGCTCTCGCGCGCCTGGCCATTTGGTCGAGCGTCGCGCCGAAAATTCGTTTAAAGCTCACTACAAAGTGCTCGATGCCCAACGATCTCGCGTTTTCCCGGACTATGGCCATGCTTTGATCGCGGTACCCCTTTATTCCCTCATCGATCGTTATCGCCACAAGCTCGCAATTTTTGAGCTTGCAATGCTCGACCAGTAAGTGCATCGCCACGACGCTGTCTTTGCCCCCTGATACCGCCACCGCAATCCGCTCGCCGGGCAAGAGAAGCTTGTATTTAGCGATCGC
>JAUWYN010000016.1 GCA_030615805.1 Hadesarchaea archaeon
TTCGGGTGCTGCGAGCTATACCCTCCAGTACGCAACCGACAGCGGGTTCACACAAAACCTCACGACGGGCTCGAGCACCGCGTCGGATTACACTCCGACAACGACGCTGGCTGACGGGACGTGGTACTGGCGCGTGCAAACGGTTGATGCTGTGGGCAACACGGGCAGCTGGTCGAGCACTTGGTCCTTCACCATCGACACCGCAACACCAACCGTGACGATATCTCCCTCCCTCGGGGCTACGCCAACGGCTACTGGCTGGACTTTGAACACCGTAAACACCAGCATCGAAATCAGCGGCTCGGTTACAGACGCGACTGGTCTGACAGTCAAGATAGATGGTGAAGTGGTAACCGTCGTCAATCGCAGCTTCCGCAAAACTGTAAACTTGGTAGAAGGTGTGAACACATTCACCATAGCCGTAACCGATGCTGCGGGCAACACCACGACGCGAACGTTGGGGGTCATCCGAGGCGGAGTTGCGCCACCTCCTGCTGCGGAGCCCGCAATCTCGTCTGAGCAAGCCTTGTTCATAGCTGCGCTTGCCGTGTTAGCTATTGTTGTAATGGTTTTTGTGAAGACGGTTCTTGTTAAGAAACCTGCGGAACCGTCGCAAGTTCCTGCCCCCCCGTTGGAATTTGAGCGTGGAGTCCGCGGGCTTTTCCATCTACAAAAACCGATTTAACCAAGGCGCCCGAAATCACTTGCGGCAATCCGCGAGTCGCCTCTCTACACCTCGGTCAACTGTTGTAGAGCCTTGATTCGCGGGCCGCGCGTGGCTGGGTTGAGCTCAAATTTTGATGCCTTGGTTGGGGTTACGTGTTTTCTTTTGAAATTCCTCAAGTAGCTTTCGCGTAATCGGACCTGGAATAAGTCTGGTGTGGATGACGAACAATACTCAAATTGGGGTCGTAATAGGTGGCATAATAAGCGCTATGTTCGCTATTTTTATTGGCATATATCTACTGATTGAGGTTCCCGAGGAATCTAGCATTGGTTGGGCGGCTATACTGTTAGGGCTATTTGTCTTGTTTGGCATATTAGCTAAGATGATGCGCCAAGGCTAACAAACCGACTTTTTAAACAAATGGGGGACTTTTTAAACAGAGGGCACTTTTTAAACAAAGCCGAAGGAGGGTTCTGTTAACTTATCGAGACTGAATATTACGACCGCAAACTCTCGCATCATAACTAGAACACGATCAGCGTCATGGTAGCCATGACGCCAGGTATAACTCGGATCTCTCCGAATACAATCTTGGAGAGCCTTTCAAGCGAATCGGCCTCAACTCGGGTAACTATGTCATACTCCCCCGCGACGCTGTCAGCCAGTTTGACCTCATCAATTGCTTTAACCTTTTGAAGAACCTCCATGGTCTTCCCCGGCGCGGCGGATATCAAGCAATAAGCCTTTACCATTTGCACACCTCCTGCACTTAGATCAAACATATATAAAAAAGATTTGAACGAGTGTTTCTTTTAACTCTATTAAAGATTTAGTCTTCTTTTTACTTTCAGCTTCTACGGACCTATCGACCAACATTCCCAAACTCTACAACTGCAATAAGTTTCTTTAACTTTGGCGGCGGGAAGTCCCATTCCTTCAGGGAGGGGATGAAAGCCGCCCAATACTTTCGGTAACCTCATGGGTATAAGTAATGGATCGCGAGAGGGCCTGGGAAAGGTTCAGGGAGGTGAAGTCAAAAGCAGGTAGGTCGGTAGGTTCCACCCTGGGCGGTTACTGGGACGCCCTGGGCCAGCTGTTCCGTGCATATCCCGATCTGAAAAACCTTGAGGATTTTACGGCGGAGAAAATCGAGCGGTGGCTTTTGAATCTGCCTGTGTCCCAGCGCTCGAAAGCCATCCGCCGGAAACAAATCAACGTATTTTTCAACTGGTGCTCGAAGCGGGGATTGATCGGGGAAAATCCGGTTGAAAGGGTCGAGACGATCACGGCCCCCAAGGCTGAAAGGGAAGCTTTCACCCCGAGGGAAATCGAAAGGTTGAAGCAACTGGCCGATGGGGACCTGAGGGTGGCGATCGAGTACCTGTTGCACGGGTTTAGGCCCGCGGAATTTTGCTCGCTCAAACCGGAGAACATCGACCTGGAGGCGGGGGCAATCAGGGTATTCAGGCGAAAGACGCGCGAATTTCAAACCATCGAGCTTTTCGATGGACTCAAAGAGATGATTGAAAACGTGAAAAACTTTGGGCTCGATGCGTATGCAAATCCCGATGATGAAAAAGAAGCCAGGCGAAAACAGTGGGCTCTCTTCAAAGATTTTAAAGCCCTATGCAAAAAGTCGGGGGTTCCAAATGAAAAGGCGATCCTTTACACACTCAGACACACGGCGGCCACAAAATTAGCCGCTGAATGGCAGGACCCATTTAGATTGATGAGCCAGATGGGTTGGACAAACATCAGGCAAGCTGAAACCTACGTCCACGGGTCTCAACGAACGATTTGGGCAAAGGTCGTTTCGAAATCCGACGCGATCGCCGAGATGAATGCCAAGATCGATAAAATCTTGGCGTGGGTCGAGAAATTTGAAGAAATCAAATCTTTCGCAAAAACATGAAAAGAGTAAAGAAAGGTTAAAATTTAACTTCTAGTGTCAGCTAATACAATGGTAGCAGCCTTCACAGATTTAAGGGGGAGATGTTTATGGGGCGAGCCATGAATCCTGTGGTCATCAAAGCGGGGCAGCGAGTTCGTCGCGATCTTCGTAGGCACCTCCGCAACCTCGGGTTCAAAACAACTGCTAATGGCATCCGAAATTCTTCAGTTAGTTCTAAGGAGGGTATTCGCCTCCTCCACAGGAAACAACGAATCCAGAAACTGAGAGATGCTAGATCCTTCGTGAAGCGCGTTTCACCTGAATTGCTTAAGTACTTCGCATCTGGACACGAAGTCTCTCCCGCCAAAATCGCCCCAAGACTCCATCTAATTGATCCTGACACGTGGGAGTCAGATTTGTTTCGACTCGCAAGTCTCACGTGGAGCGTACCTGTATCACAAGGGTATGGTAGAAGAATGAGATTTTTGGTTTGGGATGAATATAATTGCAAGCTCATCGGAATCTTTGCCTTAGGGAGTCCCGTGTTCAACCTCAAGGTGAGAGACGAGAGAATCGGATGGAAAGCAAAACAGCGGGAAGAGCAACTCGTAAACGTCATGGACGCGCATGTCTTAGGCGCACTTCCTCCTTACAATACACTTCTAGGTGGCAAGATGGTAGCATGCCTCATTAGGAGTCGAGAGGTAAGGGACGCATTTACCAAGAAGTATAAAAACTACAAAGGTATCATCTCGGGTAAACGAAAGTCCGCATCGTTGGTACTGGTTACAACTTCTTCTGCTTTAGGACCGTCAGCGGTGTATGACCGGTTAAGGCTGAACGGACAATGGTACTATGAGTCGATTGGTTTCACTTCAGGTTGGGGGCACTTCCATGTGCCAGACAAGCTCTTTGAGCAAATGAGGCAATACCTAGCGCTGCGGCGGCATCGATACAGTAAGAATCATCAATATGGCAGCGGGCCAAATTGGCGATTGCGGACCATCAAGACTACTCTCCAGATGATTGGGTTGAGCCCTAATCTTTTGAGGCATGGAATCAACCGGGAAGTTTTCGTATGTAAATTAGCATCGAATGCGGAAAGGTTCCTTCGCGGTGAAGTAAACCGTCCTTATTACAAAAATCTGCTCTCAGTTCGAGAGATTGGAGAACTCACATTGGAGCGGTGGGTCATTCCTCGGGCGGAAAGGAGACCGGATTTTGTACAATGGAAACGTGAAAACATGCTTGTACTCCTAGACCCGCACCGCGTTAATAGTGAACCTAGTAACATGAAATTAAACAGCGGATCCAACAATCGACTAGTCATGAAGAGATCTTTCACTGATTTTGAACAAATATCATCGAACCGCCACAAACACGGGGGAGTTCAGATGGGGGAGAAAAATGGAGGAGATTAGTACACGCACTATTCCATACGGCATCAATCGTGGAACAAGACCAAACGAGAAACACACCATAGAAAACGTCATTAAAGGAGATGTATACACTTGCCCTCAGTGTGGTAACCGCCTCGATCCAAGAATAAGATATATTCGACGTTATTTCGCCCACTGGTGGGGCACGTCACATGTTAAGGGCAGCTGTATCTATGGTTCTGCGGAAGAACAACAAGAATCGATTAGATTATGTGAGCACGCAATAGATAGTAACAGGTTTCGCATCAGACTTTTTATTACAAAGCGGCCACATTCCTCCGAATTGGTTCTTTACGGTTCCATACCAACTCTCAACTTGGAGGATCTAAAGCTAGTAAAACAAGACTCGCAGCCTATCAGGATTGAATCGGTTGGGACTTGTAGCCAAGTCAGTAAAAACGATTTACTTCCTTGTAGTGAAGGAGCGATGATCGAACTTGACCCATCTGCACAATCTTATACAATCAATATTTCGCCCCCCATATCAATTGCTGGCCGCTGGTGGGCAGACGGGTTAAAACCAAATGATTTTTTCATCGGGGACGAGTTACGTGGAGAGTTTTTCAAGGATCCACATTATCTTACATCGGATGAATCAGTTTACATCATTTCACCAACATTCATTACTGATTTACCAAATGAAGCTGATAAGCTTCGGTTAGGGTCATTTGAGGTCGTTAGACTAGATGTGAATCGTGATGTTTTACAAGTGTTGAAGTTGTCTGGGCACGAGTTATTTTTAGACGACAATCCAATACGAGTCGATGTCATCCGTCCATTCACAGCAAACCCGCGCACGCAAATGTTTGGGTATGTACATGGCCCACCTGGCTCCGAAGCCTTAGTTGCAATAACCCCTCCCCCAAACCTTGACCCAGAATTTAAGCTTATACCTCTTCCTTCTTTCAAAGGGGAAGACGTTACTTTGCCACCTGCTGGGGTTGGTACCCCTCGGTTCTTCCGCATATCTTTGGACAAAATGCAGTCAAAGCGATTACTCATATATTTACCTGGAAAAAAACATCGCAATACCTTGCTAGATTTCTCTCTTATTCCTCCCCCTGAGGCGCGTAGACCTTCCCGCCTCGCAGGAGTTGCTGAGTCAGAAACCGAACCTCTTGCCCTCACCACTGAGGCAGAACCCGAACCGTTCTCATCATTCGAATTTGGCGTCGAAGCTCGGGTAGGCGGGACTATTCAGAAAGCTTTAGCGATGTTCTCTCAGCGGCTAGAACTTCATCCAATCACGGCAGATTCAAAAGAGACAGTCTTACCCAAACTCAGACTGCTGTGTCGGAGACGGTACAAAGTAAAATTGGAAGCCGAGCATCCAGGCCCCGACTGCAGACCCGTATGGGTAAATGAGGGAGAGACTGATGCTAATGGATTTCCGCGTCTAGCCA
Organism: Hadesarchaea archaeon; assembly: GCA_030615805.1. GTDB lineage: Archaea > Hadarchaeota > Hadarchaeia > Hadarchaeales > Hadarchaeaceae > DG-33. The sequence goes on from JAUWYN010000016.1 coordinate 5,401, forward strand.
GCAGCACTATACAGTCTGGAGCGAAAACATTGAGAGTCCACTTTGCAAGCCTTGGCACGGTTGAGATTTGCTGTAACTACTTCTATCAGCAGGTGCTCGATGAACAGGTCATGAAAGCGTCTAAGGATTATTTAGATAGGCTCGACCAACTGCCGAGATCTGTATACCGGTCATTCGTCAAGAAATGCATCAAATCAAGTGGGATGATTGATTGTTCGGAGTCGGAGATTGATAAGTGGAAACCCATAATCCGTAAGAAAGTAAAGAGGCTCCGGAAACAACGTCGGAGGCAACGAAAGTTAAGAAACAAAAGTTCTGGAGATAATAAGCTTACTGGGGGGCCCTCGGATGAATAACTGGGAGAGACTAGGCATTGCGCCCGCCGATCCGCCCAACCTCGCTGAGCTTTTGTCTGAAGCAACTGGGATTGGTGTGGCGGAATCTCTAAGAAACGAGATAGAAATAAAAGATGCTTTATTGGCCGAATGTATTCGGATTGCTCTTTACTCCGCATCTGTTGAAGGGATGGCCTCGGTGTTTCACCGGCGTTTAAGGTCTTGGGTATCACGAAAACTCAAGAGCGTTCTGCCTGAGCTTTTCTTGCCTGAAAGTTCAGATTATAGAGACACTATAGAGAAACTTGAGTTTCTTGGTGACCTAATCGAACTTGCTGATGGATACCTGATGCCAGGGCATCCTCGTTGCGTTCAGGCCGGACCCGGCTCATACCTACTTGTTTCAGGGCATCCTACTCGTGCATTTCAAACTCTTAGTAGCAAAATTACAATAACTAGATTTGGACGTAGGATAGAAAACTCTAGTGATGAGGAGCTAGCTCATCTGGGAATAGGACTTCAACAAATTGATTCTTACCTCGAAATCCCTGATGCGAAAACTCCCCAAGAGGTGGTCTCGCACATTCTCTCAACAAGCCACCAGCAAGTGCCAGTAAGTTCCACATGGGAGGTATACCGAGACAAGCAGGGGGGCTACGAGTTTTATTGGACCACCTATGACGTGCGCAGAACTGGTCTAGGCATGGTAGTGGATCATGAGGGCATGAAACTCAGTCTGTTGCGTGAACCGATTGGGCAAAACTATTGGTACTATTGGTTGCAGGTAGTTTCTGGATCCGATAAGTGGTTTCACAGGGTAGCTTCAAAAGATTGGAAGTGGGTTTGCTTAGCACTTGACCGCCTATCTGGACGACCTCGAGAGGCTATTATTGTGGTTAGTGAATCGGGCTCCGCATTCAGACTTCTAATAGGCTTCTCTCCGTTCAAGGCACTTTTCAGGTGGCTTCTTGCGGTTGGTCGATTCATAGGGCGGAAATCTGGCCGGGAAGAATGGGAACTCCCCGTATCTGGGCTTGAACAAACCCGAAAGCTTCTTGAGAGTTCAGGGGTTAGCGTACGTCTGGTAGAGGGTGGTGTGGTTTGAAGTCACTTCGAGAGGCGATAGAGACAATTCACTCGAGGCACTCAGAATATATTGAAGCCACCTATCACATAAGGCACCCCAGGTTAATCAAAGAAAGAAAAGAGATATTGAGCCAGCCAGGGACAGTAGCGACTTTACCTTGGATTGAAGCCACTCCCTCGTACCAAAATGGAGATCGGATTGAAAATATGGGTCTCCCATCCCCAGTTAAGGATCTGCTGTTGAAGTACAACTCTGAGAATCTGGGTGTGTTTAATCCACTCTATGCACATCAAGTCAATGCACTTAAAGAGTTCTTTAACCAGAAAAAAGATTTGGTAGTTTCAACGGGCACAGGTTCCGGTAAAACCGAAATTTTCATCTATTCCATCCTTGGCATGCTGGCCCTCGAGGGTGCCAGAGGTCGTTCCCCCTTGCAGCGAGGGATGCGGGCCATTATCCTGTATCCGATGAACGCACTTGTTAGTGACCAGTTATCCAGACTCAGGAGAACTATTGGAAGTGAAAGGCCTGCCGAGATACTGAAAGAAATGTTTGGGCGAACAGTGCAATTTGGCATGTACACAAGCCGCACCCCCTATCACGGAACATACAATCCTGATAAGAATAATCGACGCGTGAAGCCTGCTATCGGCTACTTCTCCAAACTTGCATCTGACCCTGAGAAAGTAGCACTATTCAGAGAACTGAATAACCGAGGAAGAGTGCCTGCCAAGGACTTGGTGGGCTTTGCGAGTGGGCCTCGCGATTCGAGATACAAAACCCAGCCAAGAGATCGGGAACTATTTACGCGTCAGGAGATGCACTCGCCCAATGAGTATGGTGGGACCCCGGACATTCTCATTACGAACTATTCGATGCTTGAGTATATGCTCCTTAGACCGATTGAGCAGCCACTCTTTGAAACCACTCGTAAGTGGCTTGATATGGATCCAGAAAACCAACTGATTTTAGTCATTGATGAGGCACACTTGTACAGAGGGGCGCAAGGCGCCGAAGTGGCAATGCTTATACGCCGTTTGATTCAACACCTCGGGATAGGCCGTGACAGAGTTCGATGTATATTAACCAGCGCAACTTTAGGGAGTCCAGAAAGTGCCCTGAAAAATGGTAAAGGCTTCGCGAGCAAGCTAACCGCAGGAAAGGAGGACGATTTCTCAGTAATACTGGAGAAGCGGAGGGAACTCGGTGGAAAGCCCCCACTGCCCACCGCCTTGGGCAGGGCTCTACTTTCTGTATCGAGCGACCTTAAACCTACATCGCTTACGGACCTCGCAAACTACTTCGGCTGGAAGCTTCCTTTGCCAAGTGATGGAGAAGAGCTACGGATTTTCCTGGGACAGAAACTAATTGGCACTGAGGAGTTCAAGACGCTTTACGATGTTTTAGCAAAGAAACCTACAACCGTGGATGACGCAGGAAAGAGGCTATTTCCCGAACTAAGTAAGGATGAGCAAATCGCGGCCGTTCTGAACTTCGCCCTCGTCGCCACAGCTGCTCGCCTAGAACGAAGTGGCGCAGGAGTAACCGATTCTCCATTGCTACCGGTTCGCCTTCACCTAATGTATCGTGGACTTCCGCCACAGTATGTGTGTGTTAACCCTGAATGTAGTGGGCAACGTGCGAATGAGGACGCACATATACTGGGGACAATTTTTCTTGCCCCCATGTTGTCGTGTCCTCATTGTGGATCAAGAGTATTCGAGTTGCTTACACATAGGACCTGTGGAGCTGCGTATCTGAAAGCGTTCGTTGATCCTAGATCCTCTCTATTTCCCCGTTTTCTTTGGGGTCACGATGAGTCGGGCAATCTGCAGGAAGTGCATTTATTAATGGAGGAGCCCCGTAGGGACCCGGATCCCTCTAGTAGCAATGTTCCGCTTTTTGATTTAATCTCGCCAAAATACATAGACAAGAAGACCGGCTACTTGCTAGATTCCCTTCCACACGAAGATCCGTCCAGATATGTTCAATGCTGGTGGTCACCCGGCGAAGGTGGCACCCCTGCCTTGATCAAGAAAAGAAAGAAGGGGAGCAAACCGATGCTAGATAGGAATTTTGCATGGAGCTGGCCTCGTTGTTACGCTTGCGGCATCCGTGAGAGGCGTTGGAAAGGACTCACAAAAATCATGGACTTGGAAACTAAAGGTGAGGACCCATTCGCTAACATCGTAAAGACCCTTTTTTATATTCAGCCCCCAGCGAAAGCCGTAACAGAGGAACTCGCTAGAAGGTTGCCGAACAAAGGAAAGAAGGTTCTGTGTTTCTCGGACGGTCGTCAGAAAGCAGCTCGGTTGGCGAGGGACCTACAAAGAGCTGTTGAGAATGATTCGTTTAGGGAGTTACTGGTTCTCGCCGCGGCTAACGCGGGGGATGACAAACCTCTCGACACGCTTTTTGCACACATGGTCATCGCCACAAAGAATCACAACATCTGCTTGTTCGACGATGGAGATGGAAGAGAGGGCGGAGGCGATTACGATGGCTCTAGGTTCATGTTCCTAACTGCGCAAAAACATGTGTCCAGAATCATAAAAGATTTTGATTTAAGGGATGAGATGGAACTTCTGGAGGATAAGGGGGCGAGGAGAGAGCTAGATGGGATGAAGCCCAGACAGTACAATCAGAAACTTCTTCGTACTCTCGGAGATCCTAACTTTTCTGTGAAGGCGGCGTTGATTGGTTACGTCGCGCCGTTGAGCGGAACCCTACAAAGGATTCAGAGCCTCAATGAGAGTCTCGAACTAGGCCTAGTTCGCAGCATTGTGTTGGCTGTGATTGAGAATGCGCTGGAACTCCGGGCTCTCGATCCCAGGATCTCTGAAGAAGACAGGCACATAAGTAGGAGAACTATCACTATGCCGAGAGGGTGGTCAGATGGGGAAGGGCTGACCTTAGTTACGATTATTCCAGAGAAGAAAATGAAAAAACCACTCAAGGAACATTTTCACATCACTGATGACCAAATCTCTAGGCTTGTAGCTTCGATGCGCAGGGGGGGACCGCAGGGGGAGGAACCACTCTTCGTCATGGAAAACGGTCGTCTGTGGCTAAACCCTGCCGCTGTAACATTGAAAGTTGCATTTTCTGAAGATTGGGAGCAGTGTCGGGGATGTGGCCGGTTCAGTGCGTACTCCTATGATGGCAAGTGTCCTGATTTTGAATGCATAGGGGAAATGGTACCAGTTTCTAGTAGCGACTTGTACACGAAAACTCGGAAGAGTTACCTGAGAAAACCAATTTCGGAGATTTTAGAGAAAAAGCGCGAACCCTTCACTCTGAGATCCGAAGAACACACAGCCCAACTAACGGCGAAGGACATCACGGCGGTGTTCGGGCGCGCCGAGAAATATGAGCTACTCTTTCAGGATGTGCTTGTGGGTGACATTGAGGATGAACAACCAATTGATGTCTTGAGCTGTACAACCACTATGGAGGTGGGCATCGACATCGGTATCCTGACTGCGGTCGCACTACGAACAGTCCCCCCGAGACCGGACAACTATCAACAAAGATCTGGCAGGGCTGGAAGGCGGGGAAGAGCTCTTTCAGTAACAGTCACATTCGCTGACAACTCACCATACGAGACATTCATATTTCAGAACCCTCACAAGATCGTGGGGGCGGATCCCGGAACCCCAACCATTTATGTACAGAACACGAAGATTGCCGAACGCCATATTAATGCATCACTCATCCAGGCCTTCTTTCAGCGTCCCACAGGAGCCGTTGGGTCGTCAGCAGCAGAGGATGCCAAAGCTTGGAATGTCTTTGAATCATTAGGCACCTCGTACTCCTTTTTTGTCGAGAAGGGTCCTTATTCGTTGGAAGATTTCGAGAAGTGGGTATCTTCCGAAATAATACGGAACTCACACGGATTGGCGGATAAACTTGATCGCCTCTTCCCCCCAGAGTTAGCTTCTAATCTTCAATATGGATCCGAACCAGACTGGAGAAGAAAGTTCATTACTGAGACAAGTACTCGTTTTGTAGAGGTGCTGAAAAAGAAACGCGATGTAGGCAATTGGTCAAAGGAACCTGATGAGGACGACAATCTACTTTCGAATCTCCTAGATGCAGCACTCCTCCCTACTTTTAGCTTCCCCATAGATCTCTGCGCATTTGTGGTTAGAGATAAAGACAAAAAGAGGGGGCGAGTTGTAAACAGATACGAGATGACTCAGGACCTAGCACAAGCACTCTCTGAATATGTCCCGGGTCGGGAGATAGTAGTTGACAAACACACCTTCATCTCTTACGGGCTATACTTCCCAATGACAAATGATTTCGTGAATAGGGCTAGAGTCGTCCCTTGGGACTCGTTGCATTGGCTTAACTTCTGCAAATGCGGGGCGATAATTGACAACGACAAAGAAGCTTTGTCCGCAAAGAAGGCGCGGTGTAAGGTGTGCAATAGATTCACCATAGAATCAATACTCCGCCTCCGGCCAAAGGGGTTCGCTCCAAGAGTCAGACAGACCTCCGGAGCATTCGAGGGTGGAGAACAGGCGCGGGAACGCGTTTATGCAACGCGTGCGTCTTTTCCAGTTCCCGTCATGCCAGCACCCCCTAAAGGGGCCACCGAGAGCCAGATATCGAAGGTAGCTGAGATTCGGAGACTACCTAACCAAAAACTTGTGGTTGCTAACTATGGGCCCGATAGAGGAGGGTTTACAGTATGCAGGGAATGTGGAGCAGTATCTTTAACGGGAGACATGCCAAGACCACATGACCGGCCCTATCAAATTGATATCTGGCAAATGAAGGGCCAGAAAAGACAATGTTCGGGTTCTAGTGTTCAAGTCGCCTTCGCTTTTGATTTCCAGACAGATCTTGCAATTTTGGGCGTGACTGCTCGAAGCCCACTTGATTTCGCGTTCGACTCGGATTGGTTCCGAGGAGCTGCTTTGTCTCTGACTGAGGCGCTTGTCCTTGGGGCAACCAGAGCACTCAATATCCAGAGCTCAGAGCTTGCAGGCAACTGGAGGGTAGTGCCAAAGTATGAGGGTGACCCGCCGGAAGTCAAGGGGCACTTTGAGTTTTACCTTTATGATACCACCCCTGGGGGCGCGGGGTTCGCTGCTATGGCGGCAGCGGACTTTCCGAAGGTAATTGAGGAAGCGAGAAGTATCTTAGAGGGTTGTGATTGTGGCGCTTCATGTCACAAGTGTATCCGAACTTACGAGAACAGAATCCATCACAGAATCCTCAACAGGTTTGATGCTCTAAGTTTGCTGAAATACGCACTCACCGGCACTGTACCTCCTTTGAAGGACGAACATGCGGAAGAACTCCTTTCATATGTAGAGTCAGCACTATCCCTGCGTGATTCTTCGGCTGTCATGAATAAACGGGAAGGAAGTTTGCAGGTCTCGAGAAACGACAAAATCATCGAAGTTACCGTTAGGCCGGCTCTCAGAGAGAGCGAGTCATATCTGACACCAGGAACTCCTGGAAAAAAGCAAGAGACATCATCTCCACTGAAAATGGAGTTCACAGACTACGACATCCTTCACAATCTCCCCATGGTTGTGGAGAGGATACTAGATGCCGGCCGATAATTCGCCACAGACCTTAAAATGGAGATGGTCTTATAGTCGGTCAAATTCACTCGCATCATGCCCAACTGCATTCAGATTCGGTTTGACTCCAAGAAACCGACCAAGAGCAAGAATCAACCTTTCTGTCTTAGTTGGAGTAGCAGTACACCAAGCGATAGCGAAGGAAATCGATAAATGGGCCCGCGGGGAACTAGTCTCTGATACTGCTGCCCAAATGAGCGCGCGGAATATTATTCAAAGTATCTGGAAAGACCGGTGGAACTCCATCATTGAGATTGCTAATGGATTCGAAGAAGAAGAATCAAAGCTTGATTTCTTCCAACGAGTAGCTAAGAATAGATTGAAACGTTTTTTTACCATGATATGGCCCCAATTTTCCCATATGCGCCATGAACTGCATGAAGAACCGCGAAAGTTCCAACTCGATGGAATACGGATAGCTGTTAAAGTGGATTTAGCTTGTTGGACTCCCTCCGACGGTCTAGCCATTGTAGACTGGAAAACCGGCGGCAGAGATACTGGGTTACGCGAGAGAGTTCAACTGGCCGTGTACGCTCTATGGGCACATAAACAAATGGGGCTAAGCTTGGACCGGATTTTGCCCATGATCGTACGCCTGAAATCAGGGGAAATAGTCCGCTACCAAGTGGTCGACGCCGACTTAGAGTACGTTAAGGAGATCATAGACTCAGACATAAGGATAGTCAGTGAGTATAGTCAATCAGAGTTCCCCGTTTCTCCAGAATACAATAAGTGTATGTCGTGCCTATATCACCACAAATGTTCAGCTGGGATGAACGAGGTTGACTTATCACCCGGCAGGTGACTAAATAACCCGATTGTAAAGGCAAATCCGCAGCCTCCGCAGGTGTATTTCCATCTAGTTGGTCCTGTTGCATTATCGGGGCGTGATTTGGGGTGGTGCAATTCAGGACTTCTTCAAAGGAAAAAGCGATTTGGTAGCGGGCCCCTTCGGGAAGCGTGAAACGTTTATTTATCTCCCGCCTTTGGAAACGCAAAAATTAACAAAAATGCATCAAAATCGATGAAAATGATTGTTAAAAGTGAAGAAAAGCCTTGATTTGGCTTACAAGATAAGAAACGAAAGTGAGCAAAAGTGCTGAAATAAAAACAGTTAGCCAAGATCTTAACTGTCAAGTTTCGATAAAAACGTATCCAAATCGAATAAAATGGAAAGTGCAATTTTGCTGATTTGATATTAAAAGTTCTCAATCTTAACGATTTGGACGGATTGCGAAAATGCGCGAATTATCGAAGTTCGAGTTCCTTTCATCAGAAGTGTCCAAATTAAGGGCTTTGTTATCTTTTAATACACAAGTCTCTTTTATAAAGTTTTATCGGTCTTTTTTTAATTTTCCAAGTAGCTTTACGAATTTCGAGGAATAATAGGATGCCATTTCCAAAAAGAAGCCTTAATCTTCCTCCTTTTTTTAGCCAACACGTGGGATTGAAAAAATCAATTTTACAAAAATTGGCCTTTTTCGAAAGGAGGCAGCAAAATCCCTTTCCAAAAGCTTTTTATATATTACTTTCGGTGACCTCTCTCCCCGCAAAGTATGGGTGATTTGGATAATAGTAAATATTGATGCAACTGACCTACCGATACAGGATTTACCCGTCGCGGGCGCAGGAGCAGAAGTTGCTTGCCACTCTCGACTCGTGCAGATGGCTCTACAACCATTTCTTGGAGCGGCTGAATCGGAAGGAGAACGGCAAAACCCCGCGACGCTACAAGCTTCAGGCAACGCTACCGAAGCTGAAACGAGAGCGCCCCGAGCTGAAGCAGGTTCACTCGAAAGTCTTGCAGATGGTTCTCCACCAGCTCTACTCTAACCTCCGCTCCCTCGCCGAGCTGAAGCGAAACGGCAGGAAAGTCGGCAGGCTCCGCTTCAAGGGGCGGGGCTGGTTCAAGTCGTTCACTTACAACCAGTCGGGCTTCGGGGTCACCAAGGGGCGCGGGAAGCGTAGGGAACTGCGGCTGTCGAAGGTGGGTGCAATCCCGATTGTCTTGCATCGCGAACTGGATGGCGAGGTCAAGCAGGTTTGCATCAAGCGGGAGCGCTCGGGGAAGTGGTTCGCCTGCTTCAGCGTCGAGGTCGAGGAGTTGCAAAAAGCCGAGAAATTATCCAAGCCCGTCGGCATCGACCTCGGCATCGAACACTACATCGCCGACACCAACGGCAACCTCGTCGGGCACCCGCACAACATCGTCAAGTCCGAATGGAAGCTGAAGCAGGAGCAGCGCAGACTTTCTCGCAAGAAGAAGGGATCGAGGAATCGGGCGAAGCAGCGCGTCAGGCTGGCGCGGACGCACGAGCGGATTCGCAACCAGCGCCTCGACTTCCTCCACAAGCTCTCGCGCTGCTATGCCAATCACCACGACCTCATCGCGGTCGAGGATCTGGCGGTGAAGGAGATGATGGAGTCGACGCACAACGGCAAAAATATAGCCGACTCCGCTTGGTCGAAGTTCCTCTTCATGCTCACCTACAAGGCCGAGCGAGCTGGTGGGTGGGTCGTGAGAGTCGAGCCGAGAGGGACGACGAGCAGGTGTTCGAGGTGTGGCGAGGTGGTCGAGAAGCCGCTCTGGGTGAGGGTGCATCGGTGCCCGAAGTGTGGTCTGGAGCTTGACCGCGACCTGAACGCCGCACGGAACATCCTTCAAGATGGTTTGAAGAAAATAGGTTGGGAGCCAGCCGAATTCGCGCCTGTGGAGATCGAGCCTCTACCCGCAAGGGCAAGCGCGGTCATCGAAACAGGAAGCCCCGCCCTTTAGGGCGGGGTAGTTCACCGTGTTTTTACTTGAGAGGATAAAAGTGGGCGCAACCTTGCGAGCTGGGATAAGCGTGCAACGATGCGCCCCAGCAGGAGATTAACCCCCAACTCCAGGTCCAGCCTCCTACCGTTTTATTCTCACTTTTGGGGCTATAAAACTCACGCTCGCTCGGCTTCCACGCGCGCGGCAACTTTCTTGATCGCGAGGTCCAAGCGCTTGGGAAGTTCGGCGGGCTTGAGCTTGATTTTCAGTAACCTTTTGGCGATCTCCTTCAGGGCCAGGCTTAAAAAGCATTTATAGAGCTTCTTTCAAATATTGAGCGGAGGCTGGGATAAGCGTGCGCGGGCGCCACTAGGAGGACACCGATTATGTGTGCGCTGGCGACAGCAGTTGTGGCGATCGCGGCGAGCAAGCTTCTGTTGTTGTTTACCACGTCACTCGAGATTAAGCGGGAGTTCGGGGGGAACTGAAATGAAAGCGAAGATTTTGGTACCTGTGCTCGTGCTGGCAGTGCTACTCAGCTCCGCCTCCATCGCGGCCGCCGCACCCTCCAAAACTGACTACGTAAAATACAAAACCAGCACCCGGCGAAACCAACCGCCCATAGCCGATTTCGAACACTCAACAAACGAGCTAACCGCGAACTTCACCGATGCCTCCTACGACCCCGATGGCCTCGTGGTCAGCTGGTCATGGTCGTTCGGGGATGGCGCGATTTCGGAGGAGCGAAACCCAGCCCACACTTACTCGACCCCGGGGACCTATGAGGTGACCCTGACCGTGACCGACAATGCAGGCGCCGCGGATTCGGAGTCAAAAAACGTGACCGTAACGCTGCCCGCGCCGACACCAACTCCCTCCTACACGCCGCCTCCATTGCCCCGCAACCCGGACTTCACGGTTAGCATCTCGCCCCAGTCGCAATCGGTCACGCGGGGCCAGTCGACGAGCTATACCGTCACCGTCACGAGCGTGGACAGATACACCGGCACCATCTCGCTCTCGCTCAGCGGGCTACCTAGAAACTCGACGGGCAGCCTCGGCCCAAGCTCCGTACACCTAACAAGCGGTTGCTCGGCGACCTCAAGGCTAAGTATAACCACGACCGGCTCGACCTCCACGGGGACCCACACGCTCAAGGTGACCGGCACGGGGAGCAGGACGAGATCAGCAACGGCAAGCCTGACGGTCCAGCAGCCGGTCACGCCGACGCCTCCGCAGGTGATCGCGGTCAGCGCGGGCTCGGGTTCGCCCACCCTAAAAGCGTATGACCGGGGCAGCCGCTACGATCCCCTCGTGATCAACTACTACGACATGACAGCTGCAGGGTGGGATGCGAGCAAGGCGGCGGCGAACGTATGGGCGAGGGCTGGTGAGTACAACCCTGGACCACAACCAGATATCACGCCACCTCCAACATCAACGACTTCAACGTCCACCTTCAGCCTTTCACCAGAGCCAGCGGCACCGCCACCCACAGGTATCCTTTCAGTTGCAGTGTCGACAGCTAGGGCGATTATAGGTGCCTTGCTGCCATTCAAACTGTTTTGACGAGGGCGTATGTCCCCCAAATCTGATTTTCCCAAATTACCTCATATCGCTCAACCAGCGTGTTCTCGCGATAGAGCCCAACCGCGAACGAGAAGTCAATGCGCTTGTTTTCCTGTTCTGCTTGGGATGTATGCCAGTAAGCAAATGACCACTCCTCTTGAATACCGTAGCTTTGAATAGTTACACTATCAGCCTCCTCCCTTGGCGTCAAAGTCCACCCGTAGTCCATGAAAGCCTCTCGCGGGTAGAGCCGGTCAATCCCCCACGTCAAAGCAGGGCCATACCGGCTATTTTCCAAACCCGATGCATAGATTTCAAGCTGCGAGTCCCTTAGCCCACGAAGACTAACGATACCAGCGGGAGTTGCCTGAAGCGTGAGCGTGTTATCATCTTCGATGTAGTAGAGCTCCCAACCGCTGAAAATATCTCCAGCGAATTTGTTTTCAATTTGAGGTGCAGGAAATCTGAGTCCCAAGTTTTCAAGCGGCGCGTTGTCCTCGCTTCCCAGATAGATGAACATCGCCCGGTAGTCGAAGCGCATGTCCTCCTCCCCCAGCCTCCAGGGCACCCCAAACCCGATGATGCTGACGGCCAGCGCCACGGCCAAGCAGCTCGCGGCGGTCGTGCCCAGCCCCGGGGGCGTGAGCTGCTCCCCCGCGAACATGCTGATGAACCAAGCTAGCCCGAGCATCCCTCCAAGCGTGAGCAACGATGTCGGCCATCCCAGCCAAGAGTTCAGTGCCAGCAGGATGAAAGCGAAAATCCCAAGGGTGAGTAATATGCCTATGATTGAGCGGAAGCGTTTGCCGAGTTTGCGCTTCATGCTTCACCGCTTGTCTTTTCGGTGACGGCACTTTAAATTTTGTAATCTAAATCAAAAATGAAAGTTATCATGTAAAAAAGAAAAAATCGGGACGCTCCGCGGCGCCCCGTTTCGGAACTCTGATTTTTGAACATCTTGGCATGCCTGTTACACGTATAACAGTCGAAAGAAGTGCTGTGTTGAATCTATTTTTTGACTCCGCTCCATTTGGAGATATAAAGAATGCCGAAAACACACACTAGTGTTATGATAATCCCCGAAACTATTGCGATTATTGCACCTGTAGCGTCTGATATAT
>JAUWYN010000052.1 GCA_030615805.1 Hadesarchaea archaeon
GCGCCGGGGGCACGAGGTCGTCAAGCGCTACCCCGTGGTCGCCCGGTGGCGTGACGACATCTTCCTCACCATCGCCTCGATAGCAGACTTCCAGCCCTGGGTGACGAGCGGCTTGGTTCCGCCCCCCGCAAACCCACTAGTCGTGAGCCAGCCCAGCATCCGCCTGAAGGATATCGACAATGTCGGTCGCTCGGGGCGGCACTTCACCCTCTTCTTCATGGGCGGCCACCACGCCTTCAACTCACGCCGACAATGGGTCTACTGGAACGATGAAACCGTGGCCCTCTGCCATGAGTTCTTGACGAAGGAACTGGGGATCCCACCCGATGAAATTTCTTACATCCAGGACTTCTGGGAGGGTGGGGGCAACGCGGGGGAGGACTTCGAGGTAAACGTGCGTGGGCTGGAGCTCGCAACGCTCGTGTTCATGCAGTACACAAGCGAGGATGGCAAGTACTCACCTCTCCCACTGAAGATCGTCGACACGGGTTATGGTCTGGAACGCCTCGCCTGGCTATCGCAGGGCACGGCCTCGAGCTATGAGGCTATCTTTGGACCAGCGGTCGAACAACTCCGCAAGCTCGCTGGCGTTCGCATGCCCCCAGCTGACGTGCTCCGTGAGAACTCAAAACTCGCCGGGCTCATGGACATCGAGACGGGCCGAGACTTGCTCACGCTCCGCAATAAGGTTGCAGCCAGCACGGGTGTGAGTGTGGAAAAGCTCGACAAACTCCTAGCGCCTCTCGAAGCCATCTACGCAATTACCGACCACCTCCGATGCCTTGCTTTCATGTTCGGGGACGGAATAACCCCAAGTAACGTCAAGGAGGGCTACCTCGCGCGCGTGGTGCTCCGGCGCACCCTACGTCTGATGCGGGAGCTTGGCCTCCGAAAGCCCCTCGCGGAGCTCATGGCGCTCGAGCTTAAGCACCTAGGGCCGCAGTTCCCCGAGTTGAAGGAGCGAGGGGGTTACATCATCGAGGTGATCGGGCTCGAGGAACGACGCTACCGGGATGCGATTTCGCGGGGAAGCAAGCTGGTCGAGCGGCTCGCCGAGGGGCTCCGCGCCGAGGGTAAACCCCTACCCCGTGAGAAGCTCATCGAACTCTACGACAGTCACGGGCTACCTCCGGAGATCGTGAGGGAGGTCGCCGGCAAGGAAGGCGTCAAGGTGGAGGTTCCAGATGATTTCTACATCAAGGTTGCGAAGTTGCATAGTCAGGCCCGACACGTGCCCGCGGCAGCAGCCCCCGTCCGGAAGGAGAAGCTCCGCCACCTGCCCCCCACGAAAGCCCTTTACTACAAGGACCCCTATGCCCGGGAATTTGAGGCACGAGTGCTGCAAAGCTTCGGCGGCCACGTCGTGCTCGATCGGACCGCCTTCTACCCCGAGGGTGGAGGGCAACCCAGCGACGTTGGCTCGCTCGAGGGTAGGGGGGGACGAGGCGAAGTTCTGGATGTAAAAAAGGCCGGCGATGTCATCCTGCACCGCGTGAAGCCGAACCCCTTCAAGGCCGGGCAGCGCGTGCGTGGGAAGGTCGACTGGGCACGCCGCAGCTCGCTCATGCGCCACCACACGGGGACCCACATCCTACTTGGGGCAGCCCGACGCGTGCTTGGCGATCACGTCTGGCAGCATGGAGTACAGAAGGGAGTCGAGCGTACCCGTTTGGACATCTCCCACTTCAAGCGCATCGAGCCCAAGGAGCTGCGGGAGATCGAGCGCTTGGCGAACGCGGTCGTGATGGAGAACCGCCCCGTTGGTACGAGCTGGATGGACCGAAACGAAGCGGAACGAAAATATGGTTTCGACCTTTACCAAGGAGGCATCGTACCCGGCAAAAGGGTTCGGGTGGTGGAGGTGAAGGGGTGGAACGCTCAAGCCTGTGCCGGGACCCATTGTTCGCGCACGGGTGAAGTTGGATTCATCAAGATTGCACGAACCGAGCGAATTCAAGATGGTGTCGAGCGGGTCGAGTTCGTGGTTGGGGATGCCGCGCTGAGGTTCGCGCAGGCGCAGGGGAGGCAACTCGCCAAGGTGGCCGAGGTCCTGCGCACCACGCCCGAGCGGGTGGCTGCGGCTACCCAGCAGCTCTTCGACGAGTGGAAGGCTGCGCAGAAGGAGCTCGACCGGTTGCGCGGGCGGCTGGCTGAGCTCCGACTCATCGAACTCCGTTCGAAAGCGAGGCAGGTTGGGAAAGTTCGCGCGATATGCGAGGAGATCGAGGGTGCTAGCGCCGATGAACTTATCAAGATCGCGAGCGCCCTGACGAGGAAAGACAAAGGGCTAGTCGTCGTGCTGGGGACGCGCGATGTAATGGCCAAGTTGGTTGCGATGGCCGGAGAGGAAGCCCTACAGGTCGGCGTGGACTGCGGCGGGATAGCTGCCGAGGCCGCGAAGGTGCTGGGTGGCGGTGGCGGTGGGAAGCCGGAGCTCGGCCAAGGGGGAGGCCCGAAGGCGGATTACTTGGTCGCCGCGCTCAGGAAAGCACTTGAAACGTGCGAAAAACAACAAGCGTAGGGAGAGGCATGGTGAACTTCCAGGAGCTGGACGTCAAGTGGCAGCAGGCTTGGCGTGAAGCCAAACTGTTTGAGGCTGAACCTAACAAGCGACCGAAGTTCTACCTCACCGTCGCCTACCCATACGTTTCAGGTCCCATGCACGTGGGCCACGGGCGCACCTACACCGTGCCAGATGTAATTGCACGCTACAAGCGGATGCGGGGGTTCAACGTGCTCTTTCCCATGGCATACCACTTCACGGGAACCCCGATCGTCGGAGCTGCCAAGCGAGTCGCCTGCCGGGAACCGGGATTCGTAAAAGTGCTAACCGAGCGTTACGGCGTTGCCGAGCCCGAACTACCGAAGTTCGAAGATCCCCACCACTTCGCCGCCCACTTCGCCCGCGAGAGCGAGTTGAGTTACCGAAAAGGGATGGAATGGTTAGGATACTCGATTGACTGGCGCCGAGAGTTCACCACCGTCGACCCCCATTACCAAAAATTCATCACCTGGCAGTACCGCAAGCTGTACGACGCGGGGTTGATAATCAAAGGCAAGCACCCGGTGAAGTGGTGTAAGGGCTGTGGGAACCCTGTGACCGACCACGACCTGCTCGAGGGCGAGGGCGTCGGGATAGTCGAGTTCACCCTGTTGAAATATCGAGCCGATGACTACGTGTTCCCAGCCGCAACGCTCCGCCCAGAGACCGTCTTTGGGGTCACGAACCTCTGGCTCAATCCCAACGTAAAATACGTCAACGTGCAAGTGAATGATGAACGGTGGGTTGTCAGCGAGCAAGCGGTTGAGAAGCTGCGCGAGCAGGGATATAAGATTGGAGAGATTTTATCGTTTAAAATAAATTTTGGTAGAAAGATCGAGGTCCCGCTCACCCACGAACGGGTCCCCATTTTACCTGCTAAATTCGTCGACCCGGACAACGCCACAGGGGTAGTGGGATCGGTCCCCTCGCACGCTCCCTACGACCACGTTGCCCTGCTCGAGCTCCAGCAACGCCCTGAGGCACTCGGAGCTTATGGAGCAAACCCGCGAGACATGGAGGGACTGAAGCCCATCTCACTCATCGAGGTCGAAGGATTCGGAGAGTCCCCTGCAATAGATGTCGTCGACCGAATGGGGATCAAGAGTCAGACCGACCCCCGCCTTGAAGAAGCTACCGCCGAGGTCTACCGGAACGAGTTCGCGAAGGGTCGAATGCGCTCCTGGGTGCCGAAGTATGGAGATATACCCGTCTCGCGGGCCAAGCTCGCTGTGCGCGATGACATGCTCGCCAGCAACGAAGCCGCTACGATGTATGAGTTCTCGGCGAAGCCCGTCGTCTGTAGGTGCAACACACCTGTGACGGTGAAAGTAGTCGAGGATCAGTGGTTTCTGAACTACGCGGACGAGGGCTGGAAGGAAAAGGCGCGGGCCTGCCTAGCACGGATGGACTTGGTGCCTCCCGAGACCCGCAGCCAGTTCGAGCACACCATCAGCTGGCTCCACGAATGGTCGTGCACTCGCAGCATAGGGATGGGAACCCCCGCACCTTGGGACCCAAAGTGGATAATCGAATCCCTCAGCGACTCCACGATTTACATGGCCTACTACACCATCGCCCACATCCTGAAGGCCATCGACCCCGCAAAACTCACCGACGAGGTCTTCGACCACGTTTTTTATGGAAAGGGCAATGTGGGCTCAATCTCCTCCGCCACGAATATCAATCGACAGGCTCTCGAGCAGATGCGCCACGAGTTTGAGTACTGGTACCCGCTCGACTACCGGATGTCGGCTAACGAGCTGATCCCAAACCACCTCACCTTCCACATTTTTCATCACGCGCTGCTCTTCCCCGATCGCTGCCCTCGCGGCATCGTCTCATTCGGCATGGCGGTGCTCGGGGGGGAGAAGATGTCCTCGTCGAAGGGGAACATCATCGCGATCAATGAGGCCGTCCGAGAGCACGGTGCTGATGCTGTTAGACTATACCTAATGTCGACCGCCGAGCCTTGGCAGGACCTCGACTGGCGGGTGAGTGAGGTCGAGGCGATGCAGAGGAACCTCGAGCGATTTTACTCGCTGGCGGAGAGTATCGTCACCCCACCGGCTGCAGAGCGCCCGAGCTTCGCCCAGCCCGAGCGATGGATGCTGAGTCGGCTCCAGAGACACGTCCAAGCGGTGACCGAAGCGCTCGAATCGTTCGAGACGCGCAAGGCCGTGCAGCACGCTTTCTTCTCCCTTATGCAGGATTTGCGATGGTACATGAAGCGAGCGCAGCAGCCTGAGGTACGTGCTCATATGCTGAAGCGGGTGTTAAATGTCTGGCTCCGCCTGCTCGCCCCGTTCACACCCCACATCTGCGAGGATCTCTGGGAGCGCGCAGGGGGGAGCGGTTTCATCTCAGCGGCGCCGTGGCCAAAGGTGGAGGGAGGCTTAATCGACAAGGGTGCCGAGCTAATCGAGAGCTACCTCGGGCGCGTGCTCGAGGATGTGGGGAAAATCCTCCGTGTGACAAAGGTGGAGAAACCGAAGCGGGTTTGCCTGTACGTGGCGCAGGATTGGAAATGGAAGGCCTATCGCATTGTCATGAAGCGTGTAGGGGGGGGAAAGGTTGACTTCGGCGCGCTGCTTCGGGAAATCGGGGAGAAACTTGGGCTCAGGTTGCACAAGTCCGACCTGTCGAAGTTCCTCCAGCAGACGGTGCAGGAGCTTCGCGGGATGTCCTCGGAGGAGCTCGAGATTTTGAAAACTACCGAGATAGATGAATTACAGGTTCTGCTTGAGGCCGCCGACTTCATCCGAGAGCAGCTGGGGGTGCAAGAGGTGCGCGTGTTCAAGGCCGATGACGCCGCGCGGTACGATCCGCAGGACCGCGCTAGGCTCGCGGTTCCGATGAGGCCTGCGATCTT
>JAUWYN010000021.1 GCA_030615805.1 Hadesarchaea archaeon
GCCTCGAGGCCCAACGCGAAAAATTGGAGCGCGCGGGCGTGGTGGTGATGCCGTCGAACGCCCAAGCGGCGAGGGTGGGGGCAGTAATCGTAAGCAAGGGGCGAGCGTGGAAGCGACTCAAGGGTTAAGGGACCGCTTAAGCTGCCTCAGCTTCTCCCGCCCGACCACTGCTTTTACCTTTGGCTTTTCTGCCTCGTAGACGGACCGAGCGTTCATCCCCGCGAAGTCCTTCTGGACCTCTTTCAGCTCCTCTGGGGTCAAAAGCCTAACAGGGCTGGGCCTGAGGGGGGTGTTGATCTAAACCTCGTCCGGCATGATCGTCCTCGCAATGCTCGCAATCTCTTTAGAGAAAGCTTTGTTTTCCGGAACGAACATCACCTCAAGCGAAAATTTGCCTTTAAACTCCTCCCGAAATTTCTTCATTCCCTCGATGACATCCTTAAAAACGATTTTCTCGTGCGGTCGACTTATTCGCTTGAAGAGCTCCTCGTTCGGGGCGTCCAGCTGCCCGATAACTATATCTGCCCGGGCGAGATCTCTCCTCACATTTTCTCTCATCATCAGAGAGGAATTTGTCAAGACGGAGATAGGGAGGCCCAAAACCTCTTTCGCAACTTTTATTGCCTCACCTAAATTCTGGGCTAGGGTTGGCTCGCCAGTCCCAGAAAAAGTCACCACATCTGCCTCGACTTTTCCCATAACTTTTTTGAGCTCTCGCGCTACCAGCTCGGTGGGGACGAAGACCCCGCGCTTGGTCGTCAGCTCCGTGGTTTTCCCCAGTGAACAATATACGCAGTCAAACGAGCATACCTTTCCTTTCTCTTGACAAATCAGATCTACACCCAACGACCTTCCTAACCGCCAAGATGAAACAGGGCCATAAACTATTTCCACGGGTTCACCATCAGCGCTCTTTTGTCGGGCGCCTCATCAATTTTTTGAAATAATAACGTGAGTAAAGGGCCCCGGCTGGGTTGTGAGCCAATACTCGGTCTTTGACGATAAGCGTGGTGGTTGGCGCCTTCGAGTAAACCTGAAACATCACATCGTGCCCCATGCAAAGCCCCACGATGATATTGAGGTCTGTGCCAACCTCGTTGAGGACCATCGCTTGGAGAATTGGATTACATGCATGATCTTTTCCTGGAAGAGGGAATTTTTCCTTCTCAACGCCACCAACTTTGCACACAACTGAATGGACTTCAAAACTGTGCGACTCCAGTATCTCCTGTAGTTTTTTTGCCTCCTCCGAAAGACCTATGCAAAAGGCCATCCCCAGTTTATTCCAGCCCATCTCCTCTGCCAGCCGGATGAGTTCTTTCACTCGGGGGTATTTCATGTACCCCTCGACCTCAAGCGAGCTGGATTTTCGATAGAGTTTCAAGTTGCCCGCTTTGCGGTACTCCCTGAATGCAAATTTTTTCAATGGTTCACCAACTGGACATGGGTTCCCTCTTGAACACGCTTTTCCCACGCACGACGCACAATTTACCATGTTTTTCCCCTTTTCGCCACCGTTCTCAAAGGTTAATAAGAAATCATTTGACGATTTAACAGTAACTTACAGGTGTTAAAAGGGGGTGATCGAGTTGGAAGAAGGAGAAGCTGTTAGGCTGGCAAAGGAACTGGCGGAAACGGCTGAAGAGCTAGGAAAGATATCCCCAAAAGTCGGGGGACAGTTCAACGTGTTCCTGAGGCACGCCTTTGAAGAGGGGGCCCTTTCCCCCAAGGTGAAGCGGCTGATAGCGCTGGCGGCGGGGATCGTCAGGGGATGCAACTGGTGCATAGCGTCCCACGTAAAGAAAGCGATGGATGCAAGAGCGACGAAGGACGAGATAGTGGAGACCTGCTTTGTGGCGATGGTGATGGGTGGCAGCCCTGCGCTGGCTTACACTAAGGTAGCCATGGATGCTATGAAAGAACTCGGCACGGGATAGGCTCTAAATTATTTTTCTAATCTTCTCCTCGAGGTGCTGCTTCGACACAGCGCCGAGCACTTGGTCGACCAGCTTGCCATTTTTGAAGAATAACAAAGTTGGAATCGCCGTTATGCCATATTTCACCGCGGTGGTCTTGTTCTCATCGACGTCCAGCTTCCCGAAGACCACCTTCCCCGCGTAGTCTTTTGCGAGCTCCTCGATGATTGGTGCGATGATATGGCAGGGGGGACACCATTGGGCCCAGAAATCTATCACAACTGCAGGGTGGGCCCCGATGACTTGGTCGAATGTCTTGTCCGTGACTTGAATGTGGTGATCGATAGCTTCCTTTTTCCCCAAATATTTCTTCCCCAGCTCTTTCATCTTCCTCTTGCGTATTTCATCTAGTTCGTCCATGAGATTACCTCCGACGACTCCCTTTCCTCACGAACAGGAGGGGAAAGATTATATCACTCGTGCAGCATGGAACCCAAACCGCTATGAACAGCACCACGAACACGAGCGGGAACATCGGGAGCCAGTCAAGTATCCCGAATCCAATGAGGTAGAAAAGCGATGCCAAGGTGCTTACCAACACGTGCGCCGCGTGCGGGCACTTGGTAGGGCAGCGTGTAAGGGCACCGATTGTCGCGCCAACGAGTCCTGGTATAAGCACGAGCCACGGGTGCTCTAAAATGCACACGTGCAAAGTCATCCCAGCCCCGAGCAGCGTGCCTCCCACGTAGGGGAACACTATGTCGCTTATCGTGCATATCCCAGCTGCCCCCACGAGTCCGACGACTATCGAGGTTCCGGCGCCCCCCCTGTGCAACCTAAACATCGCGGCGGTCACGATTGAGCTCAGTAGCATGTGAGCGGGGTGCAGGATGTGGAAGGTGTGGTGAGAGACGTCTGGGTCGAGCCCGGCCAGATACACAGCGACCATCACGACCACCCCCACGCCCGCCCCAAAGGCAGTGAAAGGTGCATGCTCTTTGAGCTCCGCAGCGATGTGCTTAAGCCGATTCAGTTTTACCCCTCAGGCTGTTTTTATCTCTTTAAAATATACTTCTCCACAAGCTCTTTGAATGCCACGAATGGTTTGGCCTCGGCTACTCTATTTACCACCTTAGGACCTTTCGCGCGAACACCCGCCACGATGTTTACACCACGTTCGAAAAGTGGATCGGGCAACATGCTGGCCGTTGGCCCTGCGACGGCTACAAACTTGGCTTTCTCAGACAGCTCGAGTAGCCTGTCGAGTGTTCCATTAACCAAGCTCGATCCGCTTATAATCACAACATCCGCTTTTGGCAACATCGAGTCAACAAAAGTGTCAGGCAAAGCATCGCCTCTAAGCTGGGAGTTGCGCTCAAAAACATGGACCTCGCGAACCTTGGCCCTTAACTTACCCACCAAGGGCCTTATGTATCCAACAACCGCAACGCTATCATTCTCTTTCGCTTCGATTGCATTGAAAATATCTATTCCTAACTGCCGCTCGTAACCTTCGGAGTCCATCAGGTGTTGTGAGAGAGCATTCAATGCCGCTATGCCAACGGTCCTCTCGATCATATCGAACGAGTTCGCCAGCTGAGCAATCTCTAAAGCCTTGAAGCCGTGGAAGTCTCGCCTGCGGCCCCAATGAGTGTGTGCAATGTCTTCAGTAGGCGTGTGGCAGAGCCCAACGTAGCCGTTATCGAGCATCACCGCGGTATAGCAGAGGCTCACGCATACCCTCGAGAGCGTCAGGTCTTCTAGCTGGCTTCTCCGCTCCCCGACCAGACCCAATAACTCGTCAACAATCAAGCTCGTGCCCCCTGTTTTTTAAATACTCCTCCACTTTATCAACCACTCGCATGAATGCCTTAGCCGCCGGAGTTTCAGCGCGCTCGATGACGAAAGGTGTCCCTCTGTCTGAATCTTCACATATCCTTTGATCGATTGGAATCTTGCCCAAAAATGGGATGCCAAGTCGCTCTGATATTTTTTGCCCACCACCAGTTCCTAAAATGTCGAATTCTGCACCACATTTTGGACAGACGAATCCACTCATGTTCTCTATGATGCCAACCACCGGCACGTGCAGCTCCCTTGTAAATCCTACTGCTCTCTTGACGACGATCTGAGAAACCTCGGATGGTGCAGTTACTACGATGACACCCGTGATGTCTGGCAACAACTGCATCAAGCTGAGTGGCTCGTCTCCAGTGCCTGGCGGGATATCAATAAACAGAAAATCCAATTCACCCCACGCCACATCCGCCAGAAATTGCCTGATCGCACCCATCTTCATCGGACCGCGCCAAATAACTGGGGTCTCATCATCTGGAAGGAGGAAATCCATGGAGATGACTTTGATGTCAAGCGGACCTTTAGCCGGGAAGATGCCCACGCCTTCAAGCCGCCCTGTGGTCAACTCCTGCCCCCTCATGCCGAGTATCTTGGGGATGCTTGGGCCGTGAATGTCGATATCTAAAACACCCACCTTGTGACCCTTGCGTGCCAATGCGATGGCCAAATTAGCGGTAATGGTACTCTTGCCGACTCCGCCCTTTCCGCTCAGTATCGCCAGTTTATGCTTGATTTTGGCCATCCGTATTTTGATGCGCTTCTCCTGCTCCTGTATTTCCTTCATCCTTCCTTCCACTTGCTTCACCATTCAGAATTCCTTTTCGGCGATTGCACAAAATAAGTATATGTCTAGTCAATTTAATGAGGCTACACGTATTGTAGCACTCTTCGCCCCAGTTGTCGAACTCGCTGATAAGGCTGTTGGAGCCCTACATTTTGCTTAGCTCTTCAAGCCTCTTCTTGATCTGGTCTAATTGCTGCTGAAGTGCTGTCGCCTGACCTTCAAGCATTTGTCTTTCTTGTTCCTTCGGAATTTGAGGGATCTCCGCGCCTGTTGGGTAAGGTGATGGTGCATATGGCGATGGGTAGGTCATGCTCGGCATTGCTGTGGTTGGTGGTGCATACGTGCTGTAGGGTGGCGCGTAGTACGGTGTATAGGTTGTCCATGGTGCAGCTGTTGGGGCTGACGTTGCGTACGTGCCATATTGGCCATAAGGCGATGTGTAGTCTGGCGAATAAGGCATCCCTGGCGTGCCATATTGGCCATACGACGTGTAGGGCATCCCCGGTGCTCCCGTAAAAGGTGTCATGGGGGCGTACATTCCAGTCCACCACCACCTCGGAAGCCATGGGAACCGCGCGCAGACGTAGGGGTTGCCCCCCCATCCGAACCCTCTACCAAATCCTCTTCCCCAGCCGAACGGCATTCATTTCACCTCCCTTTTGAGTTCTTCAAGCCTTTTCTTGATCTGTTCTAGTTGTTGATCAAACATTCTTGCCTGACCCTCCAACACCTGAATTTCCTGTTCTTTGGGTATCTGAGGCATTTGTGCTGGAGGAAAACTGGCGGGTGCTTGAAACATGGGTTGCGTTGGTGGTGTCTGTGGCGCTGGAGCGGAACTTTTCGGTGTGAAGCTTGGGCAGGCGCTGCCGCTAGGATCCACGGCAGCACCATATAATTGGCAGAACCCATTCCTAAAATTAGCGCAGTTCTCATGTGTAGGAACTACCATTTGCGCTGGTGGCTGTGCCGTGTAAAGTGTGGGTTGAGGCACCTGCCCAGCCTGCATCAAGTATTGTGCGGTTGGCGGCAATCCTGTTGGACTTCTGCCTACCCAGCCCGGCGAATATCCGAACCTCATCCATCCCGGCACACCGGTGAGGTAATACATGTTCCTTCTTCTCCTTCTCCAACCTCCCTGACCGTAAGCCACTTTTCTCATCTCCTATTATGAGCATATGCACATAATTGTATATAAACTTTACTGTACAAAATTACGAAAGGAGACTCGCGGGCATGAAAATAACAGTAGTTTACGACAACGAAGTGTTAAAGAAAGGATTGACGGCGGGCTGGGGTTTTTCCTGTTTAATTAATAATGACATTTTATTTGACACGGGTGGCGATGGCGTAGCCTTGTTACACAATATGAAGAAATTGGACATCAATCTGAGCAACATAGAATCTGTTGTACTGTCGCACGGACATGGGGATCACACCGGTGGTTTATCGGATCTGCTTGAAGAGAATCAGGATATTTTCGTGTATGTCCTGCCATCGTTTTATACTACATTAAAAAACCAAATCCCCGCGAAAACAAAGCTGGTTGAGGTCCGGAAACCGATGTGGATACGCGAAGGCGTGTTTACAACGGGTGAGTTGGGCACTTACATCAAGGAACAATCGTTAATTTGTTTGGAGAAAAGAGGCATATTCGTGATTGCTGGCTGCGCTCATTCCGGGGTGCGCAACATAGCAAATGCAGCTTCAAAGTTTGGCGAGATATACGGCATTGTTGGAGGTCTCCACGGATTTAGTGACTTCGCTCTTCTAAAAGACGTTAAATTGATTTCCCCATGCCACTGTACATCATACAAAAGGGAGTTAGCGCGCGCATTCCCGAAACAATACGTGAGGTGTGGGGTGGGGCTGGTGATAGAATGAGGAGATTAAAACCCATAGGGATAATCCACACGCCATACAAAAAGGACGGAGAAGCGCCCCACCAAGCTTACAAATCGAAGGATGTCGGTGAAATCGAAGTTTTTAAGAAGTACGAAGAAGGGCTGAAGGATGTCGAGGGTTTCTCCCACCTCATAATTTTGTATATGTTCCACAAGTCCGTCAAGCGCTCGGTGAAAAAAGAGCATTACCTAGATTCACTGGGGCTTCTAGTAAAACCTTATCTAGACGATACTCCGCGCGGACTTTTCGCCACGAGATCTCCGAACAGGCCGAATCCAATAGGGCTCACTATCGTAGAGCTGTTGGAACGAAAAGGAAATATCTTAAAGGTGAGGGGTATCGACATGCTCGACGGCACCCCTCTCCTAGATATCAAACCATATGTTTCAAAGTTTGACCAGAAAAACAACGTTAAAATTGGCTGGCTTGAGGGCAAGGTGTAATCAAAGGTCATCCTCCGTGATTACCCGGATGCCGCTCCTCTTCAACAATGCGGCCGTGACCCCGTCCCCTTCGACTAGCCTGTCAGGAAATGTTCCACTATGAATTTTCCCGCACCCGCAAGAGGGGCTCCTCGCCTTCGATATAGCCTCCTTCACGCCTAACGACCTCGCGATTTTCAAAACTTCTTCCGCGCCTCTTACCAAGTTTTCAGTCACGTCCTTGCCGCTCTCATTCATAACTCTCGCCCTTCCGTCCAGGACTTCTGAGCCCGCTCCGCCGATTATCCTCATGGGCTCCCTGGACGTTCCCAGCCCGCCAAGCTGTTCGGGGCAGACGGGGGTCAACACCTCCTTCGCGGCCAGCCGCATTACTTTCTCGTTAAGGTTGTTTTGACCATCGTACCTACAGTTAATCCCCAACAGGCACGCACTCACAAGCTTGATCTCCGACATCCTGGGATCGCTCCTCAACCAACTAACGCGATTGTTTTACGACGATACCACCAATTTTAACTCCGATATCCCTAGCGATCATTGGGCACTTCACCTTGAGCAAGAAGAATATGTTCGCGTTCACTTCGCTTAGGGCTTCATAGTTTCCTTGCCCTTTGCTAATCACGACATCGGCGCTCTTCAACAAATCTATAAATTCTTTGGAATTTCTCTTCGGCCCCGTGCCGGGCTCTCCGTTGCTTATTGTTCTAATTTGGGTAATTTTGTCTATGCCGGCGAATTTCGCATCTTCGACCGTTGCATCATTTATGATAGGTCCTCCCTTAACAACAAATGTGATCTCTTTACTCTTCAGTTCTTCCAAAAGAATTCGATCGAAAACTATCTCACCTGTATTGTCCCCCAAGTATACAATCTTTTCGGATTTTTGCAGCGCATTCCTGAACCGATTAAAATGGTTTATGGCGAAATCCTGAACTAGAACTTCCCCTATTGTTTTCTCCAAATCGAACTTGGAGCCGGGCCCAAAATCGATAATGTTTCCAGCTATGGCGAGTTTTGTCGCCGTTAGCAATCTATCTTCAGACCCAGCGACTTTTTGTTTAAGGTTCGGGTACATCCTTAGCGCTTTTCTGTTGTACTCATCCTTCAACTTCTTGTAAGGGTCGCTATTTCCCGTTACTTTCCTGATTATGCGATGAACTTTGCGAGCAATGTCGGGGGGAATCTTGCCTTCTAGCGAAGTTTTTTCAAGTTCCAACAAAACCCTCTTCAGGGCTTTTTCTTGTTTAGCTTTATCCTCTGTGGCCATCTTGCTTGCTTCCAAAGCCTGCCTCACGAAGCACGGGATGCAATCTAAAGAGGTCTTCATTTTTTTCACCGAATTATCCAAGAATTCTTCCTAATTTCTCTTTTACCTATTTAATCATATCAAACTTGTTAATAGAACGCACATCACACCTAAAACCATTGCCGCCGCCGCCATTTTGGGGTACTTCTTTACCTGTGCTGAAGGTATCAATTCCTCGACAGAGATATAGACCATAAATCCCGCTGCAAGCGCCAGTGAAGCCCCCAGCCAGCTCAACGATGTTCCTTTCAAAGCTAAATATCCTAGGATAAATCCAGCCACCTCGAACAGTACAGTGGAAATAAGGATGATAAATGACTTTGCCTTTTTCTTGGTTATACTGTATAATGGAACAATTGTTGCAATGTTTTCCGGAAGATCCTGGATTGCAATAGCTAACGCAATAACGATTCCCAATTCCGCAGTTATTGCAAAACCGGCCCCGATTGCCAAACCTTCTGGGATATTGTGCAATGCTATGCCGATGACCAACATGGTGACGCTTCTCTTAACAGAGGGCTTTTCTTTTTTAATTAGTTCAGGATTGATGTGGGGTAATAAACGATCCACTGTCCACATTATCGCTATCCCAACGAAAAACGAGATTGCTATCAAAAATAGAGGCGCATATTTTAAGCCTTCGGGTATCAGCTGAACAAAAGATATGGCGATCATCATGCTTGCAGCAAAAGATAAAGAACCGTATAAAGCGACTTTGCCTGGTTTTTTGATGAGACCTATCAATGATCCCAAGGTTTGCCCGACAAATATCAAGAACAGTATTAACAAAAGATCGTTCATTAGTTTTCCTTCCTTAAGTTCTGTTTTTAATTTTCATCTGATTTTCTTTCTTCATCTAGATTAACCTAGATCAACTCAGCATCTCAAATCTCAATGAGGCTAAGCCTACTGAGACCAACGTGGCCCCCTGCCGCGCCCTCCGCCGGGGCCACCAGCACCGCGCCTTCCCGCGCCTCTTCCACCTGGCGGCCCCTTGTCCACGCGATGGATCGCTATGAGCGGAGCATCGCATCTAGGACATGCCGCTGGTTTAGGCATGCCCCGAGGCACCTCTATGATGTTCTCACATGCAAAACATTGAAACTTTTTAGTTGGCAACGGAGGTGGGGTGGGTGGTTGCGCCATCAGGTTTCACCTCCTTTTACAAACATTTCACGAATGTGCGGAACCAGAGCTAATAGTGCAACCCCAGCGGAGCTCTTGGGTGATTTTCTCACAAGCGGTTTACCCGAAACATAAGAGCGCAACAGCTCTTCATCCATCGGTATCTCCGCAACGATCTCGACCCCCCGATCGCGGCTTGTCCTCACCACTTGGTCCTTCAAACCGCTTGGGATGTCGGCCTTGTTCAGGATGACTTCGGTCGGCAGCCCCAGTTCCTCTGTGAGATCTAACATGAACCCCAAATCGTGGGCTCCGAGCGGGGTCGGCTCGGTCACAGCCAGCGCTAGATCAGCGTCCCAAAGGGCTTGAGCTACCACGTTATGAATCCCCGGAGCGGTGTCCACAATCACGACGTCGTATTTGTCCTTCCGAAGCTCCTCAACGGCCCTGAGCATGGTCGCGCGCGCCACGATCGGTGACCTCGGCTCGGTCGGTTTGAGTTCACCCACCACCAGTTTAATCCCATTTGAATCTGTGATGTAGATGGTACCGAGAACTTTCTGACCGCTCTTTATGGCGTCAACTTCACAGACGAGCTGGCATGCTTTGCACCCAGAGCAGAGTTCTTCGAAAAGTGACGGGACTTGCTCCTCAAGACCCACCAATGCGTGGTCGTGACAAACTGCCACACACTTTCCGCACCCAGTGCATTTTGCAGCATCAATCACAGGCTTGAATATTTTAACCTCCTCGCCATTACTCAGTTCTGCTCCAAGCAACATCGCACAACAAGGGCAATCAACATCTGCGTCAACCAACATGACCTTAGACTCTTTCATACTCAGACCCACGGCTAAATTCACCGCAACCGTGGTTTTGCCCGTGCCGCCCTTCCCACCAGTTACTGCCACCACGGGCACGCTCACGCGCTTTCTCCTGAGTAATTTCGCCGATGCCTCCCCACCAGATTTCATGGTAAGACCTCATCCTTCACACGTTTGGCTATCGCGGTCAAGATCTTCGATGCTTCAGCATTTGGATTAAACTCGGTGACCGGCGCCATGTTCACCAAGGCCTTGACAACTTCGTAGTCGATGGGGATCTCGCCTAAAATCTGATAGCCTAGCTCGCGCGTTACCCAGTCCTCAAGCGTGGCCCTGAAGTCATCAGAAAGGTTCGCCTTGTTTATCACCACTCCCACCGGAACCCCAAAGTGCTTTATTACTTTGACCAAGCGTTCCAGATCCCGCTTGGCGGCAGGAGTCGGCTCGGTAACGGCAATGACATAGCTGGCCCCCGAAATCGAAGCGATCACTGGACAACCTATGCCCGGTGCTGCGTCGACCACGAGCGCCTTTGCCCCCAAGCCCTCAGCCGTCTTCCGCCCGGATTTTTTTACGCTCGCTACAAGGTGTCCCGAATTATGTTCGCCAAGCCTCAGGTACCCAGTCACCGATGGGAATCCGTACTTAGTATCCTCGATTTTCAGTGTACCCGTCACTGCTTTTTTCACCTCAACTGCGTTGACGGGGCAGACAACCTTGCACACACCGCAGCCCTCGCACATGAGTCGCACAACGGTTGGTAGATGATTTTGCATCACAATTGCGCCAAACAGGCATGCACTGACGCAATTGCCACACCCTGTGCATTTAGACTCGTCAATCACAGCTTTTTCTGAAGCTTCGATCTCGGTTGAGGAAATTGTCTTTCCGCCGCCCAGTGCCAACAAGAGATCAGGCGCGTCAACATCTGCATCAGCCGCAACGATTTTTGTCCCAGCTTTGGTCAAAAAAACTGCGAGCGATGCAGCGACCGTGGTTTTACCAACTCCGCCTTTCCCGCTAGCAACCACAATTTCCTTCAATCGCTGCACCCTAGCGTGAACCGATGAGGTACTGGTTAATAGCGTCCCTTATCTTCACGCCAGGCGGAACCATGACCATTTGTATATCAAATTGGCTAGAGGTTGAGGATGCCCAAGGGCCAAATCGTCCGGCCAAAATAAATTTCACCCCTTCGCTTGCCAGCATCTGGACCACAGCGATTCCCACACCGCGAGGCGCAGAAACGAATTGGTTCGGCACCACTTCCACGTTTTTGATGTCTTTCCCTTCTATTTCTACGATGGTAAAACTTGGGGACCTGCCAAAAATCGGCGATACCATGTCGTCGAGCCCTCCTGGCCCTTGGCTTGCGACACCCACCTTGAAGCGGCCTGTCGGTGGGAGAGAAGGCTTCGGCATTTCTTGTGGAGGATGCGGCATTGGAGGGGCCATCGGTGGGTAAGCGGGTCCGTAGGGATAGGGCCCCATCCCCCTGCCCATCCCTCTTCCCATTCCACGGCCCATCCCGGGGCCAAAGGGAGGCATAACAGGGGTCGGGGGTGGTCCAGTTGCTGTCTTGGATTCTTCGCAGGCTTCCTCGGGGGTGGCCAGCTCGGCCTTGCCCTCGATCAGCTCACGCACGGCCTCCCCGACCGTTTGGGCCGAGGTGAAATATGTTTTGATACCGCTCTGTCCCAAGAGCTCTAGAGCCTTGGGGCCCATGCCCTGTGCCATTACCGCGTCTATGCCGCTCGATGCCAAGATTTCTGCTGGTGTCGCCCCAAAACCGAAATGCACCCCTCGGTTATCGATGGTGCTCCCACCCACTATTTTGCCGTCTTTAATTTCAACTACTGTGAATACATCACATCTGCCGAAATGGGGGGATATTCCGGCATCTGGTCCGCCTGGCGTATTGGAAGGTATTGCTACTTGCATGGGTTGCCTCGAATTACACTCAAACCCTACCTAATTATACTTACAGCCCGACTGACGTTTGTCCCGGCTTTAACCTTGGCTGCGCGAATATTTTTATCCTTGAGGAGGACTGAAGCTCCCGGACCGAATTCACCCGCGACCACGACTTCGATTTTCATGTCAGCGAGCATCTTTACGACTATCGGCCCTGCCCCGTATTCATACGAGGCTGCTGGGTTATCCACAACTTTCACGTTTTTGACCTGATCGTCTTCGAGGTCGATAACTGTAAAAGTTCGAGCCCTGCCGAATTCATAGGATACCTCGTCCCTCAGACCTTTGGACCCCTTCGTAGCAACGGCCACTTTGAGCTTCAAATCATCACTTTCCGGTTTCGGATGGTTGACCGCCGGATTCTTTGGTCAAGGACTCCCTCAGCTCTTTTATCCTCGCCTCGATCCCTTTGAGCTCCTCTTCGATCTCAGCTTTGTATGCTTCCAGCGATTCGATCTCTTGCTCGGACGTCGGTGGAGGAGGTATGAACGGCGGGAGCGGGTAGTAAGGTGCCGCTGGGGGTTGTTGTGCGGGTTGCTGCGCAGGTTGCGAAGGTTGCTGCGGCGCTTGCAAATATGGCGGATACGGTGGATACATCATGTATGGATTCATGTACCACCACCAACATCTCCGACCTCTAGGCCACCACATGCTTTTGACCTCCTTTTGTTTGTTTACCAGTATCTTGGGTAAGGGTATGATACGTATCTTTGGTAGGGGTACTGTGGCATCGCGTACGGAGCAAACCCGTAGGTTCCTGGATATCCACTCCATGGGTATCCGAACATCGACCGCGCCCAGGGTCCGAAGAGCCACCAGCATGCTCCTCGACCAAACCGCCATCCGGGTCTCTGCCATGGAGGTAAATAGCTGAAGGGTCCTCTGCCTGGCCAAGGTCCAAACCAGCCTCGACCCCAGCCCCGGCCTCTACCCCAGCCGAAACCTGACCCCCACATTTATTACCACCTCTATTTGTGCTATTGCACATAATTCTATAAAAGCTTTTTGGTGCTTAGAATGTAACTACATTACCTGTTCTAAGTTGGTTGCACTTTTTTCCAAAGACCTTCGAGAACTTTGTGATTGCCTTCTTTCCCGTGCAGTGACATGGCATGACGACTTTCACGCCAGCTTTCTGGAACTCCTCAATGGTTGCATTTATCCTTCCCGCACTTGCTCCAGCTAGGTGAAACCCACCAACGACAGCATACACGCCGCTCGAACCCGTTACCTTTTGTGCCTGCTTAATCGTGTTTATCAACCCAGCGTGAGCGCAACCCGTGATGACCGCCAGCCCATTTCCCTTAACCACCACGAAAAGCGCCTGATCATCTGGCATGTAGTCCTTGACGAGCTTGCCCCTCCTCATGGTTTTAAACCCTTTGACTTCTTCCAATGGGCTGGCTCTTTTGATTTCCCCGCTCACCCAAACCCCATGCGCTATAGAAGTCGGGCCCCGTTTTAGGGTTAAGATGCCGCTTGATTTCTCCAACTCTAAAACCTGAAAAGGAATGCCGGCTTTTTTGAAACGCTTCTTCCTCGTCGCGAATTTTGCCTCAAGGGCCCCCGGATGGGCTATCACAGGCACTTTTTTGCCGATGTGCTTTAGGATGCCCAAGAGCCCGCCGGTATGGTCGT
>JAUWYN010000003.1 GCA_030615805.1 Hadesarchaea archaeon
CGTCAAAGAGACCGTGCTCCGCGCGGTTGAAGAGCTAGCCGAACTTCACGTCGAAACCACAAATCCTGGCGTCGTGTTTTATGAAGGTAAAAGGATCCCCACAAAGCTAAGGAAATTCTCGAAGAAGGTTGTGCAGGATATCGTAACGATCGATGAAGCTGAAGCCTTGGCGAGGGAAATCGGTGCAGAGGTGCACAAGTTCAAGCTCGGGCGTGGAATCATCGGCGCGCTAGCTGCGATCGGCAACCCCCTCGAGCGCGACCGGACGTTTGAACTCATCGCATATCGCACGCCTGAAAATCGAGGAACCCCGAGAAAAGTCGATGCCGCTTCAGTCATTAGAATGAATGACCAAACTTTCCCACGCACGTTCGACAATTTGGACCCCTTCACCGGGGAGATCCGCATCACCCCCCACACCCCCTGCCCAATTCTCTACGGCATTCGTGGAGAGGACGCCAAAACCACGCTGGGGGCCCATAAACTCGTAAAAGCTTTGGAACCCATCGAGCGCTCCATCGTCTACAAGACAAACCAGGGTACGGACGAACACCTCAGGCGAGCGAAGGTTGCGGAAGTCAAACCCTATTGGTCGGTGATCGTCGAGGGTGAGGTTTCAAGCGCGCCCAAAATCATCCTCGGGGGGCACGTCATTTTCAGCATGCGGGATAAAACCGGGGAAATTGACTGTGCCGCCTACGAGCCTACCCGCCAGTTTCGCGATATCGCCAAGAAATTTGTTGTCGGCGATAAGATCGTTGCCTATGGTGGAGTGAAAGAGAAACCTGAGTTGCCCCTCACCATCAATTTGGAAAAACTTTCAATCCTAAAGCTTGCGTCGGTGCTACGAAAGGTCAACCCGACGTGCCCACGTTGCGGCAAGCGGATGAAGTCCGAGGGGAAGGGCAAGGGATATTCGTGTAAACGGTGTAAAGTTAGGGTACCAGCCGATGCAGCAAAAATTGTGGAGATGCTGAGGGAGATTGAGGTAGGTGCTTTCGAGGTCCCACCACGTGCTCGCAGGCATCTAGCTCGACCCCTCGTGCGGGTTGCATACCTAAGGAGAGAATACTGATGGAGAAGCGCGTTGAGCACATCGAACTCAAGCCCGGGATGCGGGTCGACGAACTCGTAGACGCCATGGGGAAGTCGGGTGTCTTCAGTGCTGGGCGAGTCGCGAAAGCCGTCGAGATTTACCGCGAGATGCTCAAGGCCGGGTCGACGATTTTCATGGGTGTTGGGGGTGCAATGGTCCCCGGAGGGCTTCGCCGAGTCCTGACCCAAGCGATCAATGAGGGACTTGTGAACGTCCTCGTCACCACGGGCGCAAACGTCACCCATGATCTCATCGAGGCATTCGGTGGCTACCACGCACGAGGTGAACCCTTGGTCGATGACGCCGAGCTGCACGAGCGGGGCATAAGCCGCATCTTCGACGTTTATGTTCCGCAACAGGTTTTCGAGCTCTTCGAGGATCGAATCCAACCGATGCTTGCCGAGGTCACGAAAGAGGATGCACGAATGTCATCTGCCGAACTCCTCCGCAGGATTGGGTCGCGCCTCGACGATGAAAATTCTTTCGTGAAAGCTGCAGCGGCGAAAGGGGTGCCCGTCTTCTGTCCGGCGATAGCGGACTCGATCCTCGGGCTTCAGGCGTGGCTCTACTCGCAGGAGCACGAGCTCTGCATCGATTGCCTGCGCGATGTTCGAGAGGCTGTCGAGTTGGCGAGCAACGCGAAGAAACCCGGGGCGGTGTTGCTTGGTGGGAGTGTCCCAAAAAACTTTATCCTGCAGAGCATGTTGCTCGCGCCGAGCGCGTTCAAGTACGCGATCCAGATAACCACGGACCGCCCGGAGCACGGGAGCTTGAGTGGTGCGACCCTCGAGGAAGCGAAGTCTTGGGGCAAGATCGAGCCAGATGCTAGGGTGGTGAACGTGGTCGGGGACGCTACTGTGATATTTCCGATTATGGTGGCAGCGGTTTTGGCGAAGAAGTAACTCGGGGTTCTTTTCTATTAAGCGCCCGCTCAGAGTGCGCCTGAAATCCGGTAGCTACGCCCACGCCTTGAGGTGGTGCCACAGAAGGGGTCTGTTTTTTCCACAACCACCATATCAGCACTATCGATATTACAATTATCACCGCAACCACCACGACCCAGTAGAGTATTGGTGCTGCGGGCTTTTCACCCGTCACCGCGAACCAAGATAGACTTGGCACCGTTGCCGAGAAATGCACGTGACTCGCGTTTTCACCCACGATGGTCGTCGATACCTCTTGCCACGTATTGTCTGTATTGCCCAACTTCCACTCCAAAAATTGTGGATATCTTGATTAATAACGCTGCCGAGAGCTCTCAGAACTCATGGCTCTCCCCGGGTTTCAGCACGACCACCTGCGTCCCGAGCTCCTTCTCCTTCATCGCGTTGACGAAGTCATCCGCCGATTGTGCCAGCACGGGGGAAGTCAGGTAGTGCATGGGGATGACGACCTTTGGCAGGAGTAGCCTAACCGCCTCCGCCGCCTCCTTGGCGCCCATCGTGTAGTAACCACCGATCGGGAGGCAAACTATCTCGGGTCTGTAAAGCTGACCTATCATCCTCATGTCGTTGAATAAACCCGTGTCGCCCGCGTGATAGATGCGCGCCTTCCCAACATCAATCACGAAACCCGCGGGGGAGCCGCGTTCGGCCGAGTGTAATGCTTGGACCATCGATATCTTGATTCCCTTAACCTCATGGGTCGCGCCGATATTCATCGCTACGACATCGACAACACCCTCGGCCTGCGCGTGGTTGCCGAGTTCATATATCCCCACGAAGATCGCGGCCGTGCGCTTGCAAATTTCGATCGCGTCGCCAAGGTGATGGCTGTGATCGTGGGTGACACAAACGATATCGGCTTGCGTGATGTCTGAAGCCTTCGCCGCAGCCTTCGGGTTCCCGGTGAGAAAAGGGTCCACCAAGATAACTTTCTTGTCTGCATTTATCTCAAACCCCGAGTGCCCGAACCAACGGATGCTTGCCATCTTCGCCCTCCCAAAGTTTTCAAGCATTCAGAGCTTATAAGTTTTCAATGGGTTGGCGTGAAAATCATCGGCATCGATCTAGCCGGGCGCGCGACGAACCCGAGTGGCCTCGCCGTGCTCTCAGACTATAGGGTTGACGTACGATTGATTCACTCCGACGAAGAGATAATCGAGCTATGCGCGCGCGAGCGTCCCGATTTAGTTGCCATCGATGCCCCGCTCAGTCTACCGAAGCGCGGTAATCTGAGAAAAGCCGATGCCTCGCTGATCGGGCGAGGACTCCGCGTCCTTTCCCCCACCTTCGCTGGGATGCAATCGCTCACCGAGCGAGGGATACGCCTCGCGGGGATGCTTCGAGCGAAAGGTCTTGGGGTCATAGAGATACACCCACGGACTTCAGGCGTGCTCCTCTTCAAAACCCCCGACCGCCGTCGATGGGTGGCCAAGCTCAGGAGAGAGGGAATGAAATTGAAAGAAAACGCGAGCGAACATGAGATCGACGCGGCCCTAGCTGCGCTGACCGGTGCGCTCCACCTCCAAAAGAAAACGGAAGAAGTCGGGGAGGCTGAAGAGGGAACAATCGTTATCCCCCGTCGCCAGTTGTCGTAGTTCATGCCCCGCGATCGACCACGAGTTCACGAATGCTTCGAGCGGTCCTCGATAGGTTTGATGCCCCAACACCCATCATGTTCGTAATTTTTTTGATCGTGACCTTCTCCCCCGCCGATTTCGACGCGAGGTAGAGCATGGCCGCAGCAAGCAAGAGCGGGGGCTTTGCCTGTCTAAACCTCTTGGGTAAAGCACCGTGAAGCTCGTGGGCGCGCTCGATTGCCCGCCTGGACAGCCCAAGCTGGGTAGCAAATCGATTGATGTAATCATCGGTCGAGATGCAGGGTAGCTTGAGCTTTGCCGCAATCGCTCGGTGCTCCTCCAGCAGGCGGTTATTTATTAGTCGGAAAAAATTCCACCACATAGTATTTAGATTGAGAGCTTTAGGTTTTTGTGATTAACATGCGCCGCATCGCCGTCGCCTCTGGCAAGGGGGGAGTGGGGCGAACCACACTCGTCGCAAACCTCGGTATCGCCCTCGCAAGTTTGGGCAAGGAAACCATAATCATCGACGGCAGCTTGACGACACCCGACCTCGCCCTCCTCTTTAAGCTTGAGAAGTCCGTCTACACCCTGAACGATGCCTTGGTGGGTGAGGCTACGCTCGCCGATGTGATGTACTTGGGACCGAAGCGGGTTAAGATCGTGCCGGCCGGGGTGACGCTCGAGCAAATCAGGAAGGCCCGCCCGGAGCGCCTAGCCGAGCTGATGCGCCAGGTGCCTGAAAAGACCGACTTCGTGCTCATCGATGTCCCGAGCGGCCTGAGGCGTGAAACCGTCTCCGCCATGCGCGCTGGGCGTGAGGTCCTGCTGGTCGCGACGCCCGAGATGACCTCGATCTCGGACGCCATGAAAACCCGCCTCATCGCCGAATTCTTGGGCTTGGCGCCGATAGGGGTGGTACTCAACCGCGTCCGCCGGGAGGAGTTCGAGCTGACCCGTGATGAGATTCGGATGAACATGAACGTGCCCGTGCTGGCGGAGATACCCGAAGACGAAAAAGTGAAGCAGGCACTCAAACAGGGGAAACCCTTGCTCGAACTCAGCCCCAACTCGCCCGCAGCTAAGGCGATCAAGCAATTGGCGAAGAAATTACTTAGGGTGAGGGGCCGGACCCGCTAAAAACCACCATTTTTCGAGAGGTGATCCCATTACTGGCCCATGTACATTCGTGTGTTCACTCTCAAGCACTGTACACGAACGAACACCAAACAGCTATTAAGCTAATGCGCAGAACTTAAAATGGTGCTTTGTTTGCGACGCTTCAAGCGCCGCGAGAAGGAGCGAAAGGGCAACGAGAAGGATCAAGAACTCGAACGAAAGCTGCTCAAGCGCGCGCTCGAGAAGGGCCTCGAAGAGAAACAGATTTTTAAAGAAGAGGACTAACCTTTCGCTCGCTCGGGCGGGATGGTAAAGCAGACCACACCCGGTTTCGGCTCGTAGATATGGCCGGCCTTCTTCTCCCCAGCCAAGACCCCACCGACCTCCTCGTGAGTCCTACCTTCCCTTAATGTCCTCTCCGGCCCTTTTAAGGTTGAAAGGACCACGGCGAGCGACAACTACTTTTTGGAGCGTGGCAAAGAATATCACGGTTTAATGAAATTCGTCGCGGATGGTATGCTCGGCAAGCTTGCGCGCTGGCTTAGGCTGGCCAGCCACGATGTCACTTACATAGGTGATCTCGGGGTGCCCGCGAGCGAGCAGGACGATGTCTTGCTTGAGCTGGCCAAACTCGAGCGAAGAGTACTGCTAACGTGCGACTTGGTCCTACACCGCCGTGCCAAGCGTGTAGGCATCCGGAGCGCCTACGTCGAGAGCAACGATGTCGTCGAACAGCTTGTCGAGGTCTCAAAACGCTGTGGGCAGAGGATCAGGATCGAGCCCGAGAACTCCCGATGTCCGATGTGTAATGGTCAGCTCAAGTTCGCGAGCAAGGGCGATGTCAAAGATATCGTCCCGGCAACCGTGCTGAAAGCGCAACGGGAGTTCTGGCGATGCGGGAACTGTGGTAAAATCTATTGGCATGGCACACATTGGAAAACCATACTCGAAATGGCCTCGCGATATAACCGGATGGTGAGGTAAATACCGTGCTCACGCTTGAGGAAGGAAAGTTGCTGGTGAAGCTTGCTAGGGAAACGATCGAAACCTACCTGCGCGAGGGCAGGAAACCACGTGTGCCGAAGGTGCCCGCAAAATTGCGTGAACGCCGGGGCGTTTTCGTTACCCTAAACAAAGGGGGTGAACTCCGTGGATGCATCGGCCACCCCCTACCCACCACCCCTCTTGTCGATGCCGTGATCGACTCCGCCATAAGCTCCGCGACCCGCGACCCCCGCTTCCCGCCGGTGGACCCCGAGGAGCTCCCCGCGCTGGATGTGGAGGTGAGCGTGCTCTCGAAGCCCGAGCCCATCGAGGTGAAAAGCCCACGCGAATATCCGAAACACATCGTGATCGGCAGGGACGGTTTAATCATCGAGTGGTCGGGTTGCGCCGGCCTGCTCCTGCCCCAAGTGCCCATCGAGTGGGGGTGGAATGCCGAGGAGTTCCTCTCGCACGCTTGCATGAAGGCGGGGTTGATGCCCGACCACTGGCTCCGTGAGGGGGTACGCATAAGCAAGTTTTCGGCGCAGGTCTTCAGAGAGCGGAGGCCGGGCGGCGAGGTAGATGGGCGCAAAATGGCCCAGAATGAATGATGAGCTTTTTTCGAGCTTTTTGGAGCAAAACTAACTTTAAATACTGGAAAGCTCAAAAAATCAAAAGAGAGGTGAGAGGATGGAACAAATTGCAAAAGATGAACGCATTTCGTCTATCGAGAGCAAGTTAAACTCATTAATTCAGCGGTTATCGAATTTGGAACGCCGATTGAGCGTTCTAGAGCGTTCCGCTGGGACCAAGTCGCTGCCCCCCCCACCAACACCTGCCCAGCCTAGCAAGATAAGTCACAACTACCTCAACCGCGCCATATCTAAGGCACGACGCGACTATGAGAGAAAGTACCGATAGCCCAGCACCTCGGTGAAGGGATGCGCGGGGAATACTGGCACGCCGCATTTTGGTTGCTAGTCATTGGGAGCTGGGTCCTCGGCGTCGCTTACGGACGATGGGGTGGTGATGGGGGATTTTTCGTTGAGCTCAGCCAAGCCGTGCGCGTGCCGCTCGATTTGGACATCTGGTGGCAGCCGCTCGCTTACTTTGTGCTCACCGTTCTCGCGACCTTCGTGCTCTCTCAACTCTTCTTCGGCGTGGGGGCTGCTGTCTTCCTCTTCTCGCGAGGTGTTTATGACGGTATACTCATTACCCGACTCGAGCAAACGGTTGGGGGTTGGGCCTTCCCCAATATCCCGGCCACCCAGTTCTGGGGGGTCCTGTTCATCGTGCTCATCTTGGCCGTGAACCTGCCGCTCTGCCTGTGGGCCGCGCACCTCGGCACTCGGCGGGCGACGTACATGTGGTACCGGCTCCGAGGGAAACCCCTAAAGCCGGAGGTGGGGGCGGGACCGATGATAACCCTATTACTCATCCTCGCGGCTTCGGTGGCCGC
Source organism: Hadesarchaea archaeon (assembly GCA_030615805.1). Lineage (GTDB taxonomy): Archaea > Hadarchaeota > Hadarchaeia > Hadarchaeales > Hadarchaeaceae > DG-33. The sequence continues at coordinate 7,180 of JAUWYN010000003.1, forward strand.
AGGTCTAGTTGGGGCGTTCGTCATCTCCTACACGTAACGATTTAAATGTAAATGTGCATACTGAAACGGGTATGTGAGAGAGATGAGTGGAATGCCCGAAAAAACGACCATATCGATAATCAAGTGCGATGTGGGGTCTTTAGTCGGACACCACACGGTTCCTAAACCGCTACTGGATATCGGCGAAAAGCGTCTGCGGGAAGCGCAAAAAAACGGGCTCGTCAACAGCCACTACGTCTTCCATGCCGGAGATGATCTTGAACTTCTGATGGTTCACCAAAAAGGGGAAAACAACCCAGATATCCACAAGCTGGCCTGGGACATTTTCCAAGAGGCTGCCAAAAAGGCTGCAGACCTCAAGCTCTACGGCGCGGGGCAGGATATTCTGAAGGCGGCTTTCAGCGGGAATGTTCGAGGAATGGGTCCTGGCGTGGCTGAAATGGAAATCGAGGAGCGGCGCTCGGATCCAATCGTTGTCTTTGCCGCTGATAAAACGGAGCCAGGCGCTTTCAACTACCCGATATTTCGTATATTTGCCGACCCATTCAACACCGCCGGACTTGTAATCGATCCAAACATGGGCGGAGGATTCAAATTTGAAGTTCTGGACACGGTCAAAAACAAGAAAGTTGTTTTGAAGTGCCCCGAAGAGATGTACGAGTTAATCGCATTGATTGGGACGCCCGGGCGTTACGTGGTTTCACACGTGTGGCGAGCCAGCGACGACCTCATATGTGCCGCAACTAGCACGACTCGGCTCTCGTTGATTGCGGGAAAATATGTAGGGAAAGATGACCCTGTCTCGATTGTGAGGTGCCAGCATGGTTTGCCAGCGTTAGGAGAAGCGGTTGCGCCATTTATGCATAGTTACTTTGTTGAGGGTTGGATGCGCGGTAGTCACTGGGGGCCCCTGATGCCCGTGGGGCTGAAAGATGCTAAGTGCGTGGCTTTTGACGGTCCCCCGAGGATCGTAGCACTCGGCCTCCAAGTCAGCCACGGCAAGATAGCCTGCGATGATGACGGCACTCCAATGATAAGTGATCTATTCGAAGATCCCTCGTTTGACTTGGCTCGCCGGGAGGCTGGCGAATACGCGGTTGTCCTGCGTCGCATGGGTGAATTTGACCCAGCTCGCTTGGGCGCCGAGGCAATGGAGTACACGACTCTACCAAAGGTCTTGGAAAAGTTGAAGGATAGATTCAAGAAAGCCTAATCTCCCCGTTTCTATCCAAACCATGTGCTGCGCATTTTTTATCCCCAGATGAGTGAGCCGAGATGGTCGGCAAAATCGGGGAAATCGCTCAAAAACCAAATCAACCCAACCGTAAACAAAAAGTACTTGGCGCGTTTATCGCCCCCACGTAGGTGAAATATGAGTGCACCTAGCATGAAAAAAATGCCGTACCAGTAATGATAAAGACGGGGTAGCGCTAGGGCCCCCCAGACATCCTTGAGCCAGAATTCCCACATTATCAGGGTGCCGAACGCAAATGCTGCTGCCGCGACCAACACCTTCCAGAGGGTTCTCATTTTCAAACACCTTTCTAACCAAGCTGAAAGAATTAACCCCGCCTACGCTTGCCCGCTTCGGGCGCATATTTTCTGGCCAGCTTTACCCAATCAATTCTAAACATCATGACCATGACCAGAGCTAGGAGAACTGCCACCACGGCTGCCAGCAGCCAGTTAACGGCAAACAATCCCGCGGCAGCTCTGCCCACGTACGCGATGATGAGAGACATTGCAAACTTCCCGGCGACGCACACGACGAGGGCCCTCCACAGGCTATAATGCATTAATCCAAGCGGGATGAAAAGCAAGTCATCAGGGAGGGGAGTCAGTGCAAAGATGAAGATGGCGAGCAACCCAAATCGTTCAAAAATTCTCAACATCGCACCCAGCTGGCGGCGGCGCTTTTTTCCCACAACTTGCCTACCTGTGTAGCCAAGCCCATACCCAACGAGTTCTCCCACCCCTGCCCCGAGCCCTGCCGCTATTGCGAGCAGAAGAGGATCAAAGGCTGGGGCAATTGTGAGCAAAACGACTGTGTAAGGAATCGGGATGATGACCGATCCCGCACCGATGAAGCTGAGCAGAAAGATGCCCGGATAGCCGATATTCATCCAAACATTCTCGGGTGTATCGAGAATGACGACCGCGAGCATGGTAGAAATAATGACGGCGACTAACACAACGATGATGACGAGCGCGGCGGTGACTGCCTTCTTGTGACGATAAAACCAACGCTTCATCGCCCACGCCTCATTATTTTCCGCGGCTTTCCGCAGCGCTATCTGACCTCGTAGAAATCCTTTACTCGAACAATGTCCTCCGGGTGGGGCGTCGCCACCTCACGGAGCAGGGTGTTTCTCGTGGCGATGAAGCTGTGAATGACCTTGGGTTTGATGTGAATCTTTGTCCCCTTGCCGAATCGTCTCCGTTTGCCCCGCTCGAATTCAACCCACCCGGCACCGCTGAGCACATGAAGGGTCTCATCTCTGACCTCATGGTAATGAAGCGAGGTTCGATATCCGGCCATGATATAAAGCAACTTTTCCATGCGCTTGTCGGTGAGCTCAAGCAACTTTTCGTGACCCCAAGGCTTGTCCATGCGATTTGAATACTCCTTCTTGACTTCCTCCAAATCTTTCATCGTGTCGATCGCGGCCCAAAATGGGTTTCCCTCCTCCTTGTAGTATGTGAGCTGCCCGCGAGCCGCGAGTTCTGGAAATGCCGTGCGCTCGATATTTCCTGTTTTGAACTTCTCGAGCAAGCCCAGCACGCGCCTTGAGAGGCAGTAATAGCCCGCGTTGATGTAGTGCTCGAGTAGCGGTTTCTCCTCAAACGATTTGACGCGCCATCCAATGAGTCGCAAGATGCCATAGGGGCTCCGCATGCGCGTGACGAATATCGATGCTAAGCAACGGGATTTTTTGAACTTCTGCACCATTCGCTTCAAATTAATGTCAGCGACTGCATCACCATTACTCACGACTGCATCCTCGTCAGCTTCTCTCAAGCCCAATCTTATCGCGTTAAGGGTGCCAAGAGGTTTTCTTTCAACGATGTACTCAATCTTGAGCCCCTTGTACTCATCGCCGCATTTCTGTTTGATTTTTTCACCCAAATGGCCCGCGAGCAGGAAAACACGTTCGAATCCGGCATTTTTAAAGTAGAAAAGCTGCCTATCTAGGACCGTGTATCTCTTTTTGATCTCAAGCAAAACTTTAGGCACTTTAGCAGTCATGGGGTAAAATCGCTTTCCATAGCCGCCACAGAGAATCATTCCAATCATTTCATCCATCCCTACATTTGGATTGGCCTCTTTTTAGCTTAATCGGGCTTTGGGGGATGATTTAAGTGGGGTTTCTTGATACCTATATGCCGGGCGTGAAGGGTGAAACGGCAAGCAGTGTATAAATTAGCGGTTATAGCGTGCATCGCCATTTATGCCTGGGTCGTGTTTCAGTTCTTCGCTCGAAACCTTATCCTCGATAGTGACTACCCATTCCACGCACACACAATCTGGGCCACCTCTAACGGTCACCTGCTCACCAACCCGTTCATAAACGGTGGCAATTATCTTACCTTAATGTACGGTGGCCCGGCAATCTTGGTTGGGGGGCTTCTTTATCCCCTCACTGGCGTTTACACCGTGGCTATTTTACTTGCTATCGCTGTACCCACGCTCTGGTATCTCTCGAAGCGGGTGTTTGAATGCCTGACCAACAAAAAAGTGGCAAGGCTAGCCGCGATCATCGTTCTTTTAAATCCATTTACTGTTTACTTCTTCCTAACAGCAAAATTACCCTTCCTCTGGGCGATATGTTTCGCGCTAGCATCTGTATTTCTGCACTTAAGGGGGAGAAATCTCTTTGCCTCGCTGGCGGGAGTCTTGGCTGTAATCACCCACCCACTCGCGATTTTCCTGCTTGGTGCCGTCCTGCTGCTCAATCACGACGTTAAAAGGTGGCTGAAACCATTTTTCCTTCCTTTGTCCATCACTTTCATCCAACTCTTACTCTTTTTCAAACCAATTGGGTTGAGCATGGCGGCAGTTTCCATTGTAAATGTCTTCATCTTCGCCGTTGTGATGGGGGTCGTCTTCTGGCTAAAAAGAGAAGCTTGGCCTTTTTGTGCGCTCGGATTGTTTGTCTCCGCCGTGGCAATCGTCACGGGGCTCCTTAGATTGCCGACCCTCCCCACAGCATATTTTGACAGGGTCGCGTTTCTCACCATCTTACTCCTAATTCCACTTGCAATCAGAAAAATGGAGTGTTTAGTCCCATTCGCAATTAGGAAAATGAAGTATGCTTTCCCCCTCTTGTTCCTTGTGCCCATGACCTTGGGCATGGTTTATACGCGCGCGGCACCAGCCATGGACGACCCCGAGGTTTACAGGACCCTCCCAGAATCAGTGCTGGAGAACTTGAAGGAGGGCTATGTGAAATATGCATCAGATGGCTCAGCTCTCTACGAACTGCCTAGACTAGGGATAAAATTTTCAAACTCGGGCCAAGAGATGTTCGAAGTTGAAAACATAGACCCCGTCACTTACGCCGGGCGACTCGAAGATGACAACGTCTCGTATATCATCCTCTACGGAGAACCGCCGGATGAAAATAGCATTTATGGGTGGTACATAGAAGAGAAAATTATCCAAGAACTCGGCTATCCGTTGATTTACTCCGCAGACAATCTGAAGATATATGTGGTTCCGCGGCAAAAGCAAACCGATAATAGCTAGCTACCGTAACTTTTGAAAATGGTGGCGACCAAAATGCGGATAGGCTTCTTCACTGATACCTTCCTCCCCCAGCGAAACGGGGTGGTGACCTCGATTCTCAGCTTCGGCCCCGAATTGGTGAAGCGGAGGCATGGAATCTTTGTCTTCTGTCCCCAGTCGAACGTGAGGGAATACGGCGGGATGGTGGTGCGCGCATACCCGTCCGTGAGTTTCAAGTCATACCCTGAGTTCAAGATCGCTGTTCCAAGGGGCAGCAGTGGCCTACCAAAACTCGATATCGTCCACACTCACAGCCCATTCTCGCTTGGCGTTTTTGGACTGAGGGTTGCGAAAAAACAGGGTGTACCTCGAGTGTCGACCTTTCATACCCTGCTCTCCGAATACGTTCGATACCTCTCCAAGTTTGGGCAGAGGGTCTTCAGGAGGATCGTGTGGAGATATTGCAGACTTTACTACAATCGATGCCACATGATCATCGCCCCCAGCAATGCGTTGAAAAGAATTTTACTGCAGCACCAAATCAAAAAGCCGATTGTCGTCGCACCTACCGGCATTAACCTCGACTTCTTCAAGCCTATCGAGAAGAAAAAAGCTAAGAAAAAACTTGGAATCGGTGATGAGCAAGTTTTCCTAACGCTCGGTAGGCTTGGATTCGAGAAAAATATCGACGTCGTGCTTCACGCGTTCAAAGATGTTAATGCAAAATTAATCATCGCGGGCAGAGGACCAGCTGAACGGAACCTCAAAAATCTGAGGAGGAAGCTTGGCCTCCAGAAAAAAGTTTCCTTCAAGGGATATGTGCCTGAAAAATTGAAACCAATATATTACTCGGCCGCGGATGCATTTGTAATAACATCGACGAGCGAAACCCAAGCGGTGGTCGTGGCGGAGGCTATGGCCTGCGGCACCCCCGTGGTGGGTGCAAATTCGCTCGCAACCCCAGAGTTCGTGTCAGATGAGAAAAATGGCCGTCTTTTTGAGCCGGGGGACGTCGACCAACTCTCAGAAATTCTACGATCTTATAGGTTTTCTAAGAAAATGCAAATCAACGCTCTAAAAACCGGGCAAAAATTTTCAGTAAAAAAATGTACCGATAAATTGGAAAAATTTTACAGAAGTCTTTCGTAAACTTCGATTAGTTTATCAACTACCTTCTTGATATCTCTACCCTCTGTCATCTTCCTTCCGTTTTTTACAAATTTTCTTTGCAGCCCTTCATCTTGCCATATGGTTTTAAGTTTTTGTTTAAACTCCTCATAAGTTTCGAAGAGAAATCCGTTTTCTCCATCCTTCACTATGTGGGGCACATCGCTGCACACGACTGGAACGCCAGAGCACATCGCCTCAAGTGGCCCGAGCCCCTCGCATTCAGCCTCAGGCGCCGAGGTTAAAACGAAAACTTTTGCCGCCTTGTAAATGTCTTTCATGTCCTCCCTCGATATTTTTAAGAAAATCGCCTCTGGATATTTTTGCCTGAGCTTTTCTCTCAGGGGACCTTTTGATGTCAGCACGATCTTCAATCCAAGCTCCCTGCACGCTCTCAACGCGAATTCTGGCCTCTTCTCTAGGCTCAGCCTCGCCGTATTCAGAACGAACTCATCGTCAATTCTGTATTTTTCCCTAAATCTTTTCCCGTCCCCCTTTTTAAAAAAATCGACATCGACCCCAGCTGAAATGATAGATATCGGAATTTTCAGTCCATGCCTCCTGAACATCTCCGCCGTCCTTACGGTTTGACAAACAGCGTGATTTGCTCGGTTATAAAAAGAGATCAAATATTTCCACCCAAGCTCCCTCAAAAAAGCGAGCCAATCTGGAAATATGTTTTTCGGCAAAGTGTGAGTAGTGATAACACGCGGCTTTTTTTCGACGATGCCCCTCCAGCCCGCCGAGTACACGGTATGCACATGCACAACATCTGCATCCACGCGAACCGATCTTGGAACGATGACTTCGTATCCTGGGGAAAATGCAAAGGGAAGCTTAGGCAAGTTAACGACTTTGAATTTATCCGAGGCCCCAGAGCCAGTGTAAACCGTAACTTCATGTCCCCTTCTCGCTAGCCCCTCCGCAATACTCTGGATATGGGTGGCTACTCCGTCCAGCTGGGTGAACGAATCAGAGAATATCGCGACCCTCATCACATCCCCCCGAGATAATCGCTATAACTCCGCTCAACTTTTCCCGCTATAACATCGAAATCGAAAACTTTCTCGCTCCTCTCCCTCGCTTTTCTCGACAGCTTTTTTCTGAGCTTTTTGTCGTCGATCAACTTATTCGCTGCCTCTGCTATATACTCGGGGCTGCGTGGTTCAACAAGCAAACCACAATCAGAAACTACCTCTGGGATACCGCCCACTGTCGTAGAGATGACCGGGTTTCCACACGCCATGGCCTCGAGCAAAACGATTCCAAACGGCTCCCACAGGGAAGGCAGGATGAAAAAATCGCTCGCGGAATAATACTCTATCAATTTTCTTGTGGGGATGAACTGAGTCACAAAAATAACCCTTTCCCCAACCCCAGATTTATTTGCTAACGCTTTCAACCCCCCTAGCTTTGGCCCCCTGCCTATTACCACCACTTTAAAATCGTGCTTGATTTCTTTTACTGCCTCTATCAGGTACTCGACCCCTTTCTGGGGGATAAGTCTACAAACGGTTGTGGCGAGGAACTCGCAGCCAAGCTCATCCTTCAAATCGGTTTTAATTTTTTTGAATTTTTTCGTGTCAACCCCATTGAAAATGACTTCTGTCCGCTCGCGGGGATAATCTTTTGGAACTGTGACCTCTAAAGTCCATTTACTGTTCGCAATAATTCTATCTGCGCGCCTCATCACCCGATTACCTATCAAGTTGTCGAAAAGTTGTCCTGCCCTATCGATCTCCTTGCCTATTCCCACTGTCCGGGCGTTGTGGAGCGTGAGAAAAAGCGGTTTATTCAAAAATTTTTTCCATATGGCTGATGACGCGAAGCTCAGGAAAAATCGGTTATGCAAATGGATGATATCTGGCTTTTCCTTCTCACACACTTTGAAAAAATGATGGGGGAAAAAGAAGGGGATAGAATACGGGGGTGGGAGAAAAGCGGGGAGCTTTTTAAGGATAATGCTCCTCATCCTGTATACCTTGGTCCCCTCCACCACTTCTTCCCTATTCGTCCCTGGCAACCTAGAGGTGATGACGCTTACGGAGTTCTTCCTAGAGAGGCGCTTGCATAACTCAAACATGTAATTTTCCGTGCCGCCTAGGTAGGGGTGGAAAAACGGGTTTACATGCAGGATTCTCATCTGAACCTCCAGAAATCCTTCGGGGGCTGTATTTAAAACAATCTAGCCAACATTTCGATTGGGCAGTTTATGAAGGTGAACCTAAAGAAGTGGATGCGAACAAACGGCGCATACGTGGCCATCTGGATCTTGATGGGTTTCATCGCGCTAGGGTTGGTCATCTATGAGCTGGGAATCTACACGCTTGCTGTAATCATACCATTTCTTCCGCCCTTCATCATCGCCATGATTAGGATGGTGCAGGAGCTGAGAAAATGATGATTGCCCACGTGACGATCCCACTCATCCTCTACGCGTTATTCCCAACCCACATAGAACTGCTTCCGCTGCTTTTCGGTAGCGGGTTTCCGAACTTCGATGTTTTCCCAACTCTATTGAGGAAAAACCCACCCAAAAACGCCTTGGCCGAAACGCACGCCAGCACAATCCTCCATACCCTTTTTCTCTATATAGTGCTCCTTCCGATTTTGTACTTCCTCCTCAACAGTTACGGCATTGTAAATGGCTGGGCTATTGTGATGTCTTTTTCACTGGGGGGCATAATCCACGTCTTAAGCGAGTCTTTCGATGAAAAAGGTAGACGTTTACTCTATCCGCTCAGCAAGAAATTCTATGGCATTCGAGTGCTCCCGTACGATTTTTGGACATATCTCACAGACAAAACGATCATTTGTTTTGAGGTGGCCCTTCTCGTGCTCGCGATTCTTTTGCTATTAATTAGACCATTTGGTTAGAACACTTACCTGCTCCACGCGCGGATGCCCAAGTAAGATAGCGCTAGGGCTCCGACCGCCGTGCTGAAAATGAATGAGATAGCCCGCTCTATCGCCCATGCTGCAGCAGCAATCGGATAAAGCTCCGGTGGCATGAATTTCATGAAAATTAGAACCATCGCTACATCGACCGTGCCAATTCCGGAGGGTAGGAGCGGGATCAAGCCTGCCATCCAAGGTATCGTCGTGGCTAACACCAACATCGCTATAGGGGGACTGTACCCAAACGCTTGGAAGATTACAAACAACCTTGTGATTGCCACCATCCACAAGATCGCCGAAAATGCTATAACGTAAAGTACCACCCTCCGACTGCTTATAATGTCCTCGGCCGCCGCGTAGAATCTCTTAATTCCTCTAGTTATCTTCGCCTTGTTTGTGCGCTTGCGGAAAAGCCCTGCAATACGCGCTACGAGCCCACCAATGCGTGCCGCTGCCATTTTACCACGTAGGACGCGCAAAAACAACAAACTCCAGCCGACAACGACGGCTGCCCAAAATGCCATGAACAACAACACCGGCCAGATGGGCGTCCATTGGATGGAGAGTAACAATCCGACCATCACAAATGAAATGAAAACCGGAACGTCCAATATGAACTCGCTCATGATTGTGGCGAAACCGGATGAGTATGGAACTCGATGAGTTTTATTCAGCAAATATGCTCGCGCGACTGGATCACCACCGGAATATGTGAATGGCGTGACGTTGTTGATGAAAATCCCGCCGAAAATCACCACGTAGAGGTTGCGCAGGCTAACCCAATGTCCAACCCTCGAGAGTGTCACGTTCCAGCGACCTGCCCAGAAGACCACGCCGAGTAGATAAACGCCGAACGCCAAAATCACCAGTAGGGGGTTGGCGCTGCCTAAGGCCCGAAACATTGCGTAGAGGTCCTCGCGCGCGAATAGCACTGCCGCTATCGCAACTGCCGCTATGACGAAAAGGATGAGGAGTACGGTCCTCTTGGGGGTAAATCTCCTCTTTCGAACCACCACAACCCTCCAGTCCCATCATTTCGCGTAACAGTTTAAGTATTCCTAAATCGACTTGAAATGAGACGATGCACGTGCCGAAAGAAACCATCAATCCCAAACTGCTAAAAATCTTGGCGTGCCCAGTATGTAAGCATGATGTCAAGCTCAAGGGCGAGGAACTGGTCTGCGGGGAGTGTGGAAGACGATATCCTATTGTTAACGGGATCCCGAATATGATTCCAGACGAGCTGCGGTAGCTATTGCTCGACCTCTATTGTGAGTTTGACTTCGGTGGATGGATTACATAGCTTCGACACCAGAGTCTTTGACAGATTCGCCGCTGCCTTATCCGCGTTCACCGCAAGTGTCCGCCCACACACGAACATGCTCTTTCTGACGACGAGATCTTTATGGTGAGTAAGAGTTAGCGAGGGATGCCCACGAGCGTGAATTTTATCCGTTTCGCCTCCAGCCTCAATCGTTATGTTTACTGCCCCGCCCAAGCGGACAGCCGATTTTAGCTCATCACTCAGTTTCGCCGCCCCATTGTTCGCAGCGACCCCAATAATGCAATCCCCTTTGGGTCCAACTTCTCTGTCTTTCGTAATCATCAGCGTGGTTTGGTGTTTTGCTGTGACCCGTGGATGTCCCCTTGCCATGATGATCTCGACGATTTTTCCCATGTTCCCCTCACCCCCTTAAGCTTGGGGGTGGATAATTTATTTCGGTCGTATGTACGAGCGGGAGCGCGAGGAGCTGGTTGAGCGCCTCGTCCGATGGGGCTACCTTAGCAAACGAGATATCATCGACGCTTTCAAAAAAGTACCACGTCATGAGTTTATCCCTGAGAACATCCGTGACTACTCCTATGCCGACCAACCGCTCTCGATAGGTCACGGGCAGACGATTTCGGCCCCTAGCATGATCGCCATCATGTTGGAATCGCTCGACCTCAAGGCGGGGCAGAAGGTGCTCGAGGTGGGTACAGGCTCTGGGTACAACGCCGCCCTCATCGCCGAGGTAGTCGGGCAAATGAGAAGGGTCTTCTCAATAGAGCGGATTGACGAGCTGGCCGAGTTCGGGCGCGCGAACCTCAAGAGAACTGGATATGGCTGGGTCAAAGTCGTTGTTGGGGATGGAACATGTGGCTACGAAAAAGAGGCCCCTTGGGACCGCATCCTCGTGACCGCCTGTGCCCCCGAGCTGCCGAAGCCCCTAGTTCAGCAGCTAAAAATCGGTGGGAAGATCGGTGCGCCGGTTGGCCAACACTACATGTTTCAGACATGGCTCGTCGCAGAAAGACGTGGCAAGAAGGAGCTCAAAATTGAGGAACGAGGGGGCTGCTCCTTTGTGCCCCTAGTCGGAAAATGTGGATGGAAGACGGGGGGCTAACCGAACCACTTCTCGAGTGAAACCTGTTCCCGCTCGCGCTGCCCCTTGAGTAAACGATCGATGCCCGTCTGAACTCTAGATTCCGAAAAATCGTGCTCCCGGCACAGGAACTCCTTGATTCCCTCTGGGTCCGGGTCACCCCATTCCAGCCCATACTTACCCGTGATATTCGGCTTCAGAAAGATTTCGCGCACCTCAATCGGGTCTACCTCAAATTTTTCACCGAGCTCGGTCTCCGCAATCTGCTTTATGGAACCTTGTTCTTTGATGAGCTCGAGCGCCTTTTTTGGACCTATGCCCTTTATTCCTGCGTTGTAATCGGTTCCAATCAAGATACCTATATCTACGAGCTGCTCTTGGGTTATCCCGAGTTCCCTCAAAAGTGCTTGGAGTTCGATCACCTCAGGGAAAACCTCGACGTACACATCCTTGCTAGGTAGCTTCCGCCTGCCCGTGATGGCCAAGTTGCGCACGAGCATTGGGGCTCCAAAGAGGAGGCTGTCAAAATCTTGGCTCGCGGCCGCCCAAGCATCGCCCCGCTGAACGAGGTGCGCCGCCTGAGCCTCGCCCTCCCCCGGTGCCTGAACCCAAGGCAACCCCATGTGACCTAAAAGTGTCTGCGCTTGCTTAATCATCCGCTCGTCTACCCGCCCCGCACGCTGGGCGAACTTCTTCGCCTCCTCTATCCTGCCCTCCTTGAGCGCGGCTGCCCACTCCTCGGCTGCCTCCCTCCTCACCGCGCGACGCTGCTCAACGGTGCGTAGCTTCAGCTTGGGCGGCGCCCCATCGAATACATACACCGGTTTGATCCCTGCCTCGATCAGATTCGCGGTCCGATAGAAGAGGCCGGAGAGATGGGAGGTTATTCTCCCCTTGGAGTCCTTGAGGAGCTCTCCGTCACGCTGCCGAATTATAGAGAGGAACTGATAGAGTGAGTTCATCGCGTCGATCGCAATTATCTGTCCGCGAAGCTGCTCCAGCCCAATTTTTTGCTTCGACACGATGTCTCCGAGCTGAACGCCCATGCCCGCCCCATGATAACTCATCTTGCAATGCACTTAAAAATCAGAGCACGTGAAGATCGTTAAACGGTGATTTTGGGGGCAGAAAACCCCGTCCTTTATGGTAGAGTAGTTCACGCCCCTTCGCCAGGTAATCTTCGCACAACGGTTATCGGAATCGCTTCCTTCTCGAACTCTAAAATGGCGATGTCGATAGGGTTACCCATGGCCTCCTGCACCTCAATCAGCACAGGTGCGCCCATCGATATTTGAAGGGCCCTAGCCCCAACGATGCGGGCTTTCTCAAATCGAGTGTATTTTTTTGGAAAAATGAGCGAGCCCCCATCACATCGGCGGCATACCACCCATTCCTGCGCCCGGTCCACTTGGTGGTCCCTTCTCGAGCTTCCCAGCAGCAATAACGTCGTCTATTCGTAGAATCATCTCCGCCACCTCACTGGCTGATTTGATTGCTTGTGTCTTGACGCGCAGAGGCTCGACTATGCCCAGCTTGAGGGTGTTTGTCACTTCCCCACTTATCACATCAAATCCGATTTCCTTGCCACCTTTCTTTTCATGAGTGGCGCGCAGCTGCACTAATTTATCTATCGGATCTAGCCCGGCGTTCTCCGCCAAGGTCCGCGGAATTATCTCAATCGCATCGGCGAACGCATCGACAGCGAGCGCCTCACGCCCTCCGACCGTGTCGGCGTATTCTCGCAGGCCCTTCGCGACCTCTATCTCTGGAGCACCCCCGCCCGCCACGATCTTGCCATCCTCGACTGCCGCCGAAACCACGCTAACCGCATCGTGCACCGCCCGCTCGACCTCGTCGACCACGTGCTCAGTGCCACCCCTCACTAGCAAGCTCACGGCCTTGGGGTCCTTGCAACCCTCGACGAATATCATCTCCTCGCCCGCTATCTTGCGCTCCTCTACCAGCGCCGCCGAGCCGAGGTCCTTTGCCGTGAAATCCTTGATGTTAGTTACTATCTTGCCCCCTGTCGCGCGAGCAAGCTTCTCCATGTCAGACTCTTTGACCCTTCGAGCCGCTAGGATTCCCGCCTTCGCGAGGTAGTGCTGGACAATGTCGTCGATTCCCTTCTGACACAGGACGACGTTAGTGCCCGCTTTCTTGACTTGCCCAACCATTTCCTGCAGCATGCGCCGCTCCTCCTCTAGGAAGCTTCGAAGCTGCTCGGGGTCTGTTATGTTGATCTTGGCACTGGTTTCGGTTTCTTTGACCTCGAGGGCTAGGTTGAGCAGTGCTATCTTCGCCTTCTCAATCCGCTTCGGCATTCCGGGGTGAACGGCCTCCTTGTCGAGTACCAAGCCTTGGATGAGCTGAGAGTCCGCCGAGCTGCCCCCGCTCTTCTTCTCGACCTTGATATTGTCGATGTCCGCCTCCAGCTTGCCGTCCGATTCCTCGACTATTTGCCCGACGGCTTTAACGCATAGCTCCGCGAGCTTCTCCCCCCGCATCTCTGAGCCCTTGCTACTCATCGAGGTCAAGGCGATCTGCTTGAGCATCCTGTCGTCGTCTTTTGAGACACTTACAGCCATGTTGTCTAAAATTTCCTGTGCTTTCGTGGCTGCCCGTCGATAACCGGCCGCGATGACGGTAGCATGGATGTCCTGATCGAGCAGCTCCTCAGCTCGCTTCAAAAGCTCTCCAGCAAGCACTACTGCAGTAGTCGTGCCATCTCCCACCTCATCCTCCTGGACCTTGGCGATCTCGACCATCATCTTCGCTGCGGGGTGTTCGATGTCCATTTCATCGAGGATGGTGACGCCATCGTTGGTTATGGTGACGTCGCCCAAGCTGTCGACCAGCATCTTATCCATCCCGCGCGGCCCTAGGGTCGTGCGGATCGCCTGAGCAATCACTCGGGCAGCCATAATGTTCATGCGCTGGGCATCCCGCCCCAAGTAGCGCTGGACCTTCTCGGGCAAAATTAAGATTGGTTGTCCTCCCATCTGAGCTGCCATAAAATCCCCCCTAATTTGTCTACTGGATGATTTCCTACCTAACTCAGAAGGTTTGCTTATTAAAGCTTTACTTTGGGCCCTTCCACTCGCTCAGCGGCACCCCTAGCTCCCGCTCGACCGCTGGACGGTGGATTGAGTTCATGCTGCAAAATGGTATTATGCGGCCATCCGGCACCGCGTAGTGGATAGCACAGCGCTCGACCCGATCCTGGCAGAAGTTGTAGGGGTCCATGAAATGCATGCACCCTATCATCAGAGCCTTCTCATGGAACTCCGCGAGGGCCGAGTAGCTACCGGTGCGTAGGATATTAAGCAGGATCTTCAGGAGGTTAAGGCCCTTGGGTGCCTTGGACATGTCGATAGTCTCGGGTACATCTTTGATAGCTCTCGCAAAGACCCTAGTCTTGACCGCAAAACCTCCTTTCTTGAGCTGCTCCGCATAGCTGTCGAGTAAACCGAATAATTTTGAAACATTGACAAATCTGGTTATCGGGATAATGCGTCCATCCTCGATGAACACATAAGTCGCAGCACCGCAGTGCTCATGACAAGTAAATTTCACGAACTTTCTGCCCGTGTATGCGTCGATGAAACGTGAAATTGGCATCATGTAAGGGATTGAGTAAAAGTCCGATTCTTTGATCTGCCCATCCGTCTGTTGCTCGACCGCCTTTAGGAAATCTGGGATAGTTATACGCCATCGCTCGCGCTCCTCCTGCGAAATCCGACCGGAGAACGATACGGGCTGCACATTGATACATCGTATGATATCTTTGTTTTTTGCGGCAAAGCGAATGATGTCTCCTACTTGATCGTCATTTATCCCTTTGACGAGCGTGACCACAAGTACCATACTCGTAAGACCGGCCTTACGACAGTTCTCGATCGCCTTGAACTTCAGATGGAGAATGTCCGCCCCCCTTGCCTTGATCGTTGGTTCAGGGGTTACGCCGTCGAACTGTAAATAAATGGTGCTGACCCCCGCCTCGCGTAGCCGCTTCACGAAATCTAGGTCTTGGGCGAGGCGTATCCCGTTGGTGTTCACCTCGATGTGCCAGAAGCCGGCTTCCTTCGCCGCCCTAACTATATCTGGTAAATCGTCTCGAATGGTCGGTTCACCCCCTGAAAATTGAACCGCTGGAGGGGGTGTTGGTCTATTAGCGCGCAGGTTCTTCAACATCCCTTTTATTTGCTCAAAGGTTGGCTCGTAAACGTAGCCAGCTGCGGCGGCATTTGCAAAACATATGGGGCATCGTAGGTTGCAACGATTTGTGACGTCGATGATGCCAAGGACGGTGTGGGACTTGTGGTTCGAGCATATTCCGCAATCGAAAGGGCATCCCCGCTGTTCCTTCGTGCGCGGGTTCTCCACACCTTCGCCGACCTCAGCGAACTTCTCGAAGCGCTTGTAGAGTTCAGAGTCCGACCAGTAAACGTCTTCAAAGCTGCCGTGCTTGGGACACTCCTTTTTAATTAACGCTTTGCCATCTTTTTCAACAACATTTGCCTCGATGACCTGCATACATTCTGGGCAGAGGCTCTTCGTCTTTTTAAGCAGTTTTTCGCCCATTCCAATCATTTACCACTCAAAGGGGTAACATTTAAGCCTTCTCGAACTTCTCTTGATATGAAAAGTGGTGTGATGTTGCCGGAGAAAACCCTGCGGCTGTTGAAAGACTTCGGGCTGACTGAGTACGAAGCAAGGGTTTACACGGCGCTGGTCTCTGGCGGGCCCTCCACGGCTGGGGGCCTGAGCGAGGCCGCCAATGTGCCCTATTCCCGAATCTATGACATCCTATCGAGACTCGAGCGGCGGGGATGGGTGGAAATCCAGTCCGGTAGGCCCGCGAGGTACAAGGGGAAGCCACCTGCTGAGGTGATCCGGCTCCTTCGCATCGAGCGGGAGCGGCGGCTCAAGGAGACTGGCGAGGAGATCGTCAAGGAACTCGAGCCCCTCTACGAGCAGAGGGCCGAAGCCAGAAGGCCTGACATCTGGGTCATCCGCGGCGACCGGAACTTGATGGGTAAGATAGGGGAGATGCTGGCCCGCGCCCAAGTTGAGGTCCTCCTCTCGGGCCCGTCCCTGCCGGAGGAGCTGCTCTCGCTGGAGGTGCTGGGGGCCCTACAACTCGCCAAGAACCTAACGTTTCGCGTGATAACCTCCGAGCGGGGAAAGCGCATCAAGAAACTCAAGGCCCTCCCGAACTTCGAGGTTAGATACCGAAAGCCTCTTTTCGGTGGCGGCGTCATCATGGATGGAAAGGAGGTCCTGCTCATCCTGGCTAGCACCGGGGAAAGGCTGGGCATCTGGTCGAACGAGGTTGGGCTCGCCAATTTTGCGAAGGAGTATTTTGAATACCTCTGGAAGGATTCGGTGGGAAGATAGATGGATGAGGTGTTAAACCTCCTCGCGTCCGCGCTCTGGTTCATCCTTCCCGCCTACATCGCGAACGCGGCGCCAGTCGTGCTGGGTGGTGGCAAATCCATCGATGGAGGCAGACAGTTCATCGACGGGCGCAGGATTTTCGGTGCGGGCAAGACAGTGCAGGGGTTCGTCGCCGGGTTGGCGGCTGGCACCTTCGTCGGGCTGCTCCAAGGCATCGCTGTAGGGCCGCTTCCGGACTATCTCGCCTTGGGCTTCCTGCTCGCCTTGGGGGCTCTACTGGGCGACCTGCTCGGGAGCTTCATCAAGCGCAGGCTCGGCATCAAACGCGGTGGCGCCGCCCCTGGACTCGATCAACTTAGTTTTGTGCTCGTGGCTCTGCTCGCGGCAAGCCCACTGGCCCTCCCCAGCTGGGAGATCGTTCTCACAATAATTATCATCACCCCGCCGATTCACCTCGCCACAAATTTCGGTGGCTACAAGCTGGGGCTCAAACGCAGGCCCTACTGACCGCCGCGCTTGACGGGTGCTTCCTCCCAAGGAAAGACGACCCATTTGTCGGTTTTAAACGTGAAATAATCCGGCTTCAATCGAGACTGCGGTTTGTAAGCGATAGTCACAACGCGTATCTCCTTTGCCCCCTTGCGCTTGAGGTGTTTGAGCACGAACTCCAAGCTCGTGCCCGTATCCGCGACATCATCGACGACCAACACCTTGCCAGAGATTCTCTTGATGTCGGCATAAAGCTCGGGTTTCTTGAGGTGCAGGTTGACGCCCTTGTAGTACTTCACGTGAATGACGCGCAGGAGCTTGTCCCCGAGCAGATGCGAGAGCCTCACCGCAGGGATGAGGCCACCTCGGGCCACGCCGACGATGACATCCGGGTCGAATTCGCGTTTTATGACGTTAGCTAGAGCAGTAACGGCCCCCTCGACCTCTTCCCAACTCATCGATACGAGTTCCATCGCGGCCACCGGGGATATCAATCTCAGGTGAACTAATTAAAAAAGGATTGCCGACGCGCGAAATTGTAGCTACCTCTCCCTGCTTTCTCGTGTTCTCGCCGCTGAACATAACGTTTAATCACTCAGTACTTCAAAACTTTATAGGGTACGAAATGGGCAGGGTCGCCGGCGTATGTGTGATATGCGGGCGGGCCAGCGTCGACGTCTATCGCTGCGGGATCTGCGGTGCCACGGTTTGCTCGCGATGCTTCATGCACGACATCAACGTCTGCAGGCGATGCCTCAGGCATGGACTCTGGGTGAGCGATCGCGGACCTGAATAACTTATCTATATGTAATTTTGTGGTAAATCATGCTCGACCTTGAAGCTCTTGAACAAATCGAGGAATTGCTTAGCGAACTAAAAACATACTCCGCTCAAGGCGTGCCCATCTTGGTCGAGGGCGCGAATGATGAGAGGACCCTGCGCGGGCTAGGGATGGAGGGGTGCATTTTCAGAATTTCGGGCAGCAGTAAAACCCTGTTAAACTTCCTCGAGGGTCTTGCTGGCTCCGAGCAGATTGTCATCATGACTGACTTCGACCGAGCCGGCGATAAACTCGCAAAGTTCTGCACCAAGCACTTGAAGAGGCTTGGGGTGGAGCCAGTGGTCGAGTTTCGGGAGAAGCTCAAAAGGCTCCTCCGCAAGAACGTAAAGGACATCGAGGGGCTCGCGAGGTTCCTGCGCAACCAACGAATTGCCCTCAAGCGTTAGCGGCTAGCCCTCTTCAGCCAGGATCTGGAGGGTGAACTTTTCGATGATAGGGAGCTTTAGGCCAATCCGCACGAGCTCTGCCTTTATCTCCTCCCGTGACTTGCCTTGCCCCTTCAACTTCAAAATTATCTTTTTCATGGTCTCGTAAATCTCGTGGGGAAAACATATCCATGCGTCGGTCGTGCGTGCCAAGAAGTCTGGGGTCACGATCGACCACGGCTTACAGTAAAGCGCGCAAATTTTAACATCAGCCGCACCTTGGTCAAACAAATGTTTCTTGACCAGCTTGAGGCTTTTTCCGGAATCAGCGATGTCGTCCACCAGCAATATCCGTTTTCCATTGACTTCGATAGGTATGGGCTGCGTTATCTTCGGGCGGGCGCGCGTCTTGTAGATACCAATGTAATGCTCGACCTTGATGGTAGCGATGTTTGGGTTCTCAAGTAAGTCGGACAGGACCCTTCCGGGGATCCACCCGCCCCGGGATATCGCCACAAGCAGATCCGGTTTGTAGCCGCTGCGCCTGATTTGGTCCGCGACCTGGATGCAGAGCTTGTAGATGTAGTCCCAGCTTGGCGCCTCGTATTTCTCAGGTTTTTTAGAGGCTAGCATGGACACGCGTCTTATTAGATACTCTAGTGCCTTTAAAACTTACTGACTAGAGGTAATCCAAAAGCTGAGGGAGATGCCCAAAATCGCGGATCACGACGTCGGCGACCCTCGCAAGTTCCGAGTCCGCTCCTATCGCTACCCCCAACCCCGCGTGCTTCAAAAAATTCACGTCGTACTTGCTATCGCCGACCGCGACGCACTGGTGAAGGTTTATGCCGAGTTCATCCACCAGCCCCGTCAACACTTCGTGCTTGAAACGCGGCTCGACGCGGAAGATGCCCTCACCGGTTAGGCGGCTTTGCTCATCGGTTGCTAGTCCGTTCGCGAATACATATTGAATGCCAAGCTTTCGCGCGACCTCCTCCGCCAGCATGTCAAGCCCGCCTGTTATGACCGCCGTCCGATAGCCCCTCCGGTGGATATCCCCGACGACCCGCTCGACGTTCGGCGCCAACCTGCAAGGGGTGAGCACGCGCTTGACCTGCTCGAGCGTCGGTACGGGCTTCCACAAGGCGATGTCACGGCGCATGAACTCCGGGTAATCTATTTCCTCCCGCTCGTAGGCCCCAAGGTTCTTTCGCGCGGTCTCCTGGGTGCCGAAATGGCGATGGAGCACGCCCCAGCAGCTGTCCCCCTCGACCAGTGTGCCGTCCATGTCGAAGGCGATGAGCTTGTATCGCATGTTCTTCGGCAATTTCTTTATTTGCTCGAGTTATAAGCTAGTGGAGGTGCCAAGCTGGAACTCCTCATTGTGCTACTGCTCACGCTCGTACCCACCTTCGAGGCACGATACGCGATTCCGGTAGCCCTCGTCCTCACCGACCTCAACCCTGCTATCATCTACACCGCATGTGTGGCCCTCAACCTCGTCGTGATCCCAATAGTTTTCGCCGGACTCGATTGGCTCGCTCCTCCTTTCAGGCGACGATATCGCTGGATAGACTCCATTTTTAAGTGGTTCTGGAGGCGCGGGCACGGGCGGCGATGGAAATTTCCGGCGCTCATGGCATTCGTCGCTGCCCCCATCCCGGGGACCGGGGCCTATACGGGCACGCTCATGGCTTATCTACTCAACCTCGACAGAAAACCGGCTGCCGTAGCCGTAGCTCTAGGGGTCATCCTGAGCGCGACGCTGACGACCCTCGCTGCTCTCGGTATCATTTCTCTCGCTAAAATCCTTTAACACCGAAAAAAGTTATTGTTATAAATACAACAAGTCAGCGACGATTTTATTTAAAGCTGGGGCGCGAAAATGCGCTGGGATCGAGTGTTAAAACTGGGGGATTTGAGCATCGTCGTGAAGCAGGGGGACTTAACTAAACAAAAGGTCGACGCGCTCTGCAACCCCGCGAACAGTCTCATGCGGATGGGTGGCGGGGCGGCTGGGGCGCTGAAGCGCGCAGGCGGCGAGGAGATCGAGCGAGAAGCTTTAAAGCATGCGCCGGTACCGGTCGGAAAGGCGATCGCGACTACTGCGGGCAAACTTCAAGCGCGCTGGGTCGTGCATGCCCCAACCATGGAGCGCCCCGCGATGCCCACGACAGGCGAAAAGGTTTACCCCGCGACCAAGGCTGCACTCGGTTGTGCAGAGCAGGCAGGCGCTGAAAGCATCGTGTTGCCCGGCATGGGAACGGGCGTCGGTGGGGTGTCGTTTGAGGGCGCCGCGGAGGCGGTGATTAAGGCGTTGAAAGAGTTCGCTCCCGCTGCAAAATCACTCAAAGAAATTGTTTTATGTGATTTGAGCGGGGAAATGGTCTATGCGTGGGAGCGGGCGCTGAGGTGATCGCTTGGGGTACGCGGAGTTCAAAGCACCAAAGGGCGTGATCAAAGTCGAGCTTGAGCTTGCAGACGACGCTATCTCACACGTTTCGATTAGTGGTGATTTTTTCATGTATCCCGAAGATGCGCTCGAACGACTTGAGCAGGCACTAGTTGGCATCAAAACCGACAGGGAGAGTTTGCTTGCAGCGGTGCAACAATTTTACAGCTCGACTGGTGTCCAAACCCCCATGATCGAGCCCGAGCACTGGGTTGAGGTAATTCTGCGCGCGGCAGGTGAGTAGGTGGGGTGGCGTTTGTTACCTTTGCGCGTGGATGACGCGTTCACGAGCATGGCGATTGATGAGGCGCTGCTCAAACTAAACGCGGAGGGCAAGTCACCCAACACCATCAGATTTTGGCGCTGGCTCCCCTCGACGATTTCGATCGGCTGCTTCCAGAGCGTCGAGCGCGAGGTCGAGCTCGAGGTGGCAAAGCGTTACGGTGTAGACGTTGTGAGACGAATAACAGGTGGGGGCGCGGTTTTTCATGACCACGGCGGCGAGCTCACCTACAGTGTCGTGTGCAAGCAAGGTGATGTCCCTGACGACATCATCGAGTCCTATCGCTTGATCTGCGGCGGTCTAGTCCATGGTTTTGAACGACTAGGGCTGCGGGCGGAGTTCAAGCCGGTCAACGATGTGATTGGTAATAGAAAGAAAATCTCTGGTAGCGCTCAGACTCGACGATGGGGCTCGGTGCTCCAGCATGGGACAATTCTGATAGATCCAGATATCCGACGAATGTTTGAGTTATTGAGGGTAAGCCCCGAAAAGATTTCGGACAAGTTCATCGCATCAATCTATGAGCGCGTAACTTCACTCAAGCGAGAGTTGGACAAAAAGCCCAGTTTCGATGAGGTTGCAGCTGCGATGCGGGCTGGATTTGAGCAAGCACTTGAGGTCACGCTTGTCGAGGGGAACCCCACCGCAGAGGAGATGAAATTAGCAACAAAGCTCAAACCGAAATATGCGTCGGATGAGTGGACGAAGAAAAAGTGAATATGTCAAGTTAGGTTCAGGGTTTGGAAAGCCAGCTTTTCCGCGTTTGTTCACGGTGGTGGCGCTGGACCTGGTCCATAGGGTTTGTATAACGTGTCCTCTCTGCGCTTATCAATTTCTTCATTTATCTTTCTTCCTTGTTCTGGAGAGATGTTACCTCCTATATCGCCGTAATTCATGATGTTTTTCGGCCGCCTTGCACCCTGCGCGGCAGCATTGCCCGCCGGAGAATCCTTAGCCCAGGACTTGGTGAACTCGTGGATCAGCTCGTGAGCAAGCACGATGCGGTTTTTGTAGTCGTGACCACTACCTTCAACGAAGATCACGTCGTCCGTATGCCAACCGATGCCCTCAAAGCTATCGGGCACGTAGTAAACGTTCAACCATCGCCCCCATTTATTCTGACTTATCAGTTTCTTCCTTTGGTTGTCCTCTTTTTCGTTTGGAACGCCTTCCGTACCCTCGATATCACCATCCGGGACTTTATTGTCCCACTCGCTCTTCGGGATGTGGTTGATCTCCACGATGAAGACGAACCAGTATTTCAACCTGCATGCCAAAGCGTTTGTGTTAAATATGTTTTCGGCCCTGTCCACATCGCCCCTAACGTCGTTCTCGTTGACCCCAGAGTTCTCCACGATCCAGACCTTTAGTGGCACTATCACGCGCTTGAAAGTCTTGCCGTTTTCGGTCACGTTTTCCGGTGGTGGAGGGATTTCTTCGTCGTCGAGATCATACAAATACAACTCTGTGATGGAAATGGGGGTATTATCCACAAGTTGGAGGGGTTGAAAATCCAAAACCGCGATGTTAGTGGTCTCGGCAATCTGGGTGCCGTACTGCCATATCGCGATGGAATTTGGGTCTATATTCTCTACCACAGGCGCGGGAAAAAGATCGTTGGGATCACCATCAGAAGCCCCTAGGAAATTGAGGACAGAACTATCGTACTGGACGGTCATGTAGTAGGTGCCAAGTTGTCCTCGGATAGGCGGAACAGACACATTTATACTGGCCGAGATTTTTTGACCATCGACTTCGGATACTTCAATCTCAAGGTTTTCGTATGAAATTACTTCTATTTCTGGAGGGGTCACCGTGGTTGTGATTTCCATGTCAACCGCTGGGTACTCCACCTCGATGCTCCCCGAGACCCCTGTATTATTGTCCTTTACGGTAACTTCTGCGACCCCCCAGTCGTCCAAGATGAGCTCCATGCTGAACGTGTTATCAGGGTTAGTTTGCACATACCCGAGCTCGCCAAATGAAGTTGTCACCCAAGGCTCAATAACCTCATCCGGTGGAACGACGTTGCCGTATGCATCAACGAAGTAAAAATTCACCATCGGGGAAACGAATTCGGTGATAACATTAGCAACTTCTCCAGGGATGAACGTGATTTCGCCCGAGGTAGTGATTGTAGCTTCTCCCGCTTTGGCTGTAAGAGCATAGGTTCCAGCCCACCCTGAGGTCAGGCTCGAGGTGTAAGTGCCATCACCTTGGTCGGTCAGCTCCAAGGGTACACCCCACACGCCGAGCGCGTTGGGTATAGTATAGCGGAGCGATATGTCGACGCCGCTCATCGGGTTACCCTCGTTGTCGAAGGCGCTCACGACTATCGAGCTTGTATCGCCAGCCGTCACCGGGGAGTCGACTGAGATGGAGAGCG
>JAUWYN010000023.1 GCA_030615805.1 Hadesarchaea archaeon
GCCAAGCTAGTTGCAAACTATGCGAACTCCATCCTAGCGAAAGTCGATGCGCTCAACTCGGGCTACGATGAGGCGATTCTCCTGAACATCGATGGGTACGTGGCAGAGGGCCCAGGGGAGAATTTGTTTATCGTTGAGAAAGGTACACTCATAACCCCACCGCTCTCCTCAGGCGCGCTCGGGGGTATCACCCGGGACTCAATTATAAAAATTGCCCGTGATAAGGCAATTCCGTTCAAAGAAGAAGACATCTCGAAAGACAGACTTTACCGCGCCGACGAAGCTTTCTTCACGGGAACCGCGGCAGAGGTGACGCCCATCAGGGAAGTAGATGGCAAAGTTATAGGAAGCGGGAAGCGAGGGAAGATTACCGAGGAGCTCCAGCACGTATTTTTTGAAGCGGTTCGTGGAGGGGAGCCGAAGTACGTGGCTTGGCTGGATTACGTGAGGTAGTCAAGTGGCACAATCCATAAAAAAACGTGTGGCAATTGTTTAAATCCAACAAGTGCTAAATCAGATTGAGGAAAGTCGGGGGCTGGAAACTTTGGTGAAGAAGAAAACCAAAAAAAGTGAAAAATTACTTGAAATGCTAGACGAGAAGCTCATTCGCGGTGAAATCTCCGAGTCCACGTATAAGGAACTCAAAGCGAAGTACAGCGTCAGATTGGGAAAGGTCGCGGAGAAACCGGCCGCACCCCCGGTGGCACCTGCAGCAGAAAAACCAGCACCAAAACCTGGGAAAACTCCATGGGGGAAGTGTCCCGTATGCAGTGGGGAGTGGCCACCTGAACTAGATGAGTGCAAGGGATGTAAAGCTACAGCGTTGGCCGCGCACTCGATTCACAAAAATCGTTCATTGCTTGCGTTGGCCCCACGTGGTAAACGCGCCAGAGGTTTTGCGCACGTCGAGTACGGGGCTAAGAGAATTGCTTTTTTGATAGATTGGTTGCCGATTAGCGAGTTTTCCGGTGGTGCCACCCTCATCAAGAGGTATAGAGATGGCACGAACGATCGCGCCCGCTTTAAACTGAAAACCTGCGAGTGGGATGTACATTTTCATAAAGGCATTACCAATCCAGAAAAAATACTGGGCTTCTTTGCCCACCCATCAGGGCGCCCAGCAGAGGTCGTGCCGAGTAAACCGGCGGAGAAGGCAAACATCTGTTCTAACTGCGGTGCAAAACTGGAACCGGGCGCAAAATTCTGCCCAAATTGTGGACGCAAAGTGGAACCATCCAAAGCGTAAACGCTTTCTGGCATGGACAAAGGGTCCTCCCTTCATGATGTGTTTAAATTACGCGGAGTGCTAGAACGTATACCCGCCAAAGTTCTAGAACTAAAGGATAAAAGCCTAGAAAACATTTAAAAGAGCAAAAACAACCTTCTTCGGAGGTAAATAATTGAAGCAAAAAGGAATCTCCGCAATGGGCATCGTGATAGTGATTATTGTAATCGTAGTTGCAACGGGCGCGGGCATATACTTCTTAGTGCTAAAAGGACCGGGTGACTTTGGCGAAGCATACATCACGGGGCTCGTGGACGAGAACGGGAACACAATAGTTAGCGGTGGCACAACCGACCAACGAGTGCAGCAGATCAAGGGGACGGTGAAGAACCCCCAACCAGGTGAAACGACATTTAAGGGCAAGGTCTATCTGAACTTCAATGGTGTGGACGAAGAAATTCCTGCATACGATGACGGCACCCATGACGACACGACGGTAGGTGACGGCATTTGGGCATTTAAGGAGACGCGCGTGCTGATAAGCGGCACAAATACGTTTCGGATAACAGTCAATGACGAGGCAGGAAACGTTGTTGCCCAAAGCGAGGAATTTACAGTGACTGCTAACATCCCTGTGATGGACATATGGATACAGCTCACATGGAACACCGACAAGACAGACGTTGACCTGCATGTGTGGAATCCTAATAATGAACATACATACTTCGGGAAACTAACGGAAGCTGCAGGCGGGATACCGGGTGCGCAGCTAGATGTCGATGATGTAAACGGCTATGGTCCGGAGCACTTCACGATGCAGAGCGCCCAAGCTGGCGACTACGTCGTCAAAGTAAGATATTACAGCGCTCATGGTGTCACTGCAAATACCACTGCAACGGTCAGGATAAGCATCGCAGGGGGGGCATACCACACATACACACACACACTTTCACTTCCGATGACGTTACAACAGAGACCGGCTACAGCACTACTTATGGTTATGACTGGCATGTCGCGACGCTGTCGATGACGGGCACAGGTGGCGGCACAGTTACTGCTGGTACATAAACAAAAGGCAAAGGGGGCCCTAACACGGCTCGTGGTCCCCAACTTTTTTATTTTGTTGAAAGTCTGCACGCGCAAAGGTTAATTTAACCGTCCCCTAACCAACTTCGTGATGCAATGCGGCTAGGCAGGAATTTCACGAATTTGCTCTACTTCGAGTACCTGAGTGAGGCAGACAAGCGCAGGCTCGAGGCAGGTGAGCTAAGCGTCGCGGACATGGATGCTACCGTTCAGGTAACGGCGAAAGGAGATATCGCGCGACAGGTCCAAGTGGCCAAGGCGATGGGTCTTGATCACGTAGAGCTAGATGGCGCGGTGCCGAACCCTTACCTCACCTTCACCGGGGAAGCCAAGCGGGAAGTTAAAAGCGCGGCCGAGCGAGCCGGCGTATCCCTCTCGCTTCATCTACCATACACCTACGTCGGCGCTAGTGTCTGTGCACCCGATGAGATCGACCGTCGGGCGGCAGTTAAGCTCCACAAGCGTTACCTCGAGTTCGCCTCCAGCATGGGGTGTGAATACTGCATACTTCATCCCGGGGTAGTGCCATTTTACCACGCGAGCGGCAAGTACTTCGATCTAATTCGGGCTAGTTTAGTCCGCAGCATGCTCGAGCTGGGCGAGTTCGCGGCTGCTCGGAAAGTCGTGCTCCACCTCGAGAACAACACGGCTTTTGACGCTGTGTTCGTAGAGCCCGAGGAAATTTCTAGCGTGGTCGAGGAAGTTCGAAGGCAGGGGGTAGAGATCTACTTCAACTTCGATATTGGGCACTGGTTCACCCGCGCGGATGTCGGTAAGCCGGTGCCGGATCCGCCGGAAAAAATCATCGAGGAAATCCCCGATGGCATGTTCAAAGAAGTGCACCTGAACGACTACGTGCCGGGCAAGCGCATCTTTCACCCGCCGCTGCAGGAGGGCTTGGGCCTGCTCAAGCGAGAGAATCTAGTGCGTTATGCGCAGCTCGTCAGGGATAAGGGCGCCGAGCTAATCGTGGTCGAGACCGCGATCAGGACAAAGGAGCAGGTGATGCGCTGCAATGAAATCATGCAGGGGGAGAACGGGTTTTTAAGAACGATCTTCGGGTGAGCCCTTGCCAAATGTTTTTTTGATCGGCAGGCCAGGGTGCGGGAAGTCGGTCGTCTATCGAATACTTGAGGAAGAGCTTCGAGCGCGAGGCTATGGAGGCGAGCTCAAACGTATCGACGATTTTCCATTTTTGAAACACATCTTCGACACAGATGTTGAGCACAAAAGGCACCGCCCAGCCCCGGGGGGAGGGGTAAAGATAATCGATGATACAGTTTGGGACGACCTTGCGCGAGCGCTGAACCAAGAGGCGCTTAAGCTACAGTCACCGAGCCGATTGTTATTTATCGAGTTTTCGCGCGATAATTATCGACGGGCATTCAAACACTTCGATCCTGAGTTGATACGCGGATCGCTCATCGTTTACATTGACTGTCCGTGGGACATGTGCTGGGAACGAAATGTTCGGCGGGTCAAGCTGGGGAAAGGATTGGATGCACACTTAGTTTCAAGGGAGGAAATGGAGATTACTTACAAATATGATGATTACGGAGAGCTCTCAAAACACATCGGGGCGCCCATGCTCGTGGTGAGGAACGATTCAGACGACCTCGAGAAGTTGCGGGGGGAACTCCAAAAAGTTATTGAAAAACTCAAGGCGATGTCAAAAGGGTATTTTAAGAACTAATAATAAAGAGAAGCAAGTCATTTTTGTGGGTCGCGTGAATATCGATTTTAAACCGGTGTGGTTCGACTCTCTAGGCGCCAAAAGTAGTTGCACCCTAGTCCGTACCCCTGATGTTTCGGTCCTTATCGATCCTGGGGTCGCGGTGATGCAGCCAAGTTTCCCGGCATCTTGGGCGAAGAAGCTCTACTGGGAGGCTCGGGGGAGACGCGCGATCGGAAAGGCGAGCCGTAGGGCTGATGTTATGGTGATCTCACACTACCACTACGACCACTTCACCGACTTCGACCGCGGGCTCTATGAAGGAAAGTTCCTGCTAACGAAGAACCCGAACGAGTACATCAACGACTCCCAGCGAGGACGGTCCGAGCACTTCTTCGATAACCTCTGCCGCGCGTTTGGCGGGGTCAAGCTCGAGGAGGTACTGCGAGAGCGTGAGCCAAAAACCTACGGCGACCCGCTCGAGGACATCCCCCGCGCCCGCGACAAGGACTTCGGCGACTATAATCGGCGCCGGAGGGAGCTTTTCAAAAAAGGGCGCAAGTGGTTCCAGAACCGGGTAAAGAATTGGAAATCAGCAAAGTTGATTCCCGAACTGAAGTTCAAAAATATTGAAGTGAGGTTTCCAGAGGGTAAGGAATTCAAATTTGGGCGCACCAAGCTCAGGTTCACCCCCGCGCTCTTCCACGGTATCGAGTTCTCACGCGTGGGGTGGGTGTTTGCGACAATTATAGAGCGGGATGGGGAGAAATTGATTCATTCCTCTGACATCGACGGCCCAATCATCGAGGATTATGCAGACTGGATCATCCGAGAAAATCCGGATGTGCTGATTCTAGACGGCCCCATGACCTACATGATGGGTTATTTGCTCACAAAAACTACCATGGGACGCATGGTGGCAAACGCCGTGCGGATTCTGGAGGAAACCGACGTAAAACTGATGATTTATGATCACCACTTGCCACGCGAGCCGAAGTTCAAAGAGTGGACGCGGGAGGTCTTGGAAGAGGGTAAGCGCCGACAGATGAAAGTTTTAACAGCCGCAGAGTACTTGGGTAAAAAGCCAGTGGTTTTGGGCTAAGCTATTCTAGCAAGGAACACAAAAATTGTTTGGTATAATGTTGCCCGCAGCGGTGGAATCTGAAGAACTCTTAAAGCAGACGACTGTTAGACAAGCCATGCTGAGTGAGCAGTTGAGCGACGGAAAAGTGCAATGCAACCTCTGCGAGCGGCGATGCAAGCTTGCCCTTGGCGCGCTCGGCTTCTGCAAGACGCGTAAGAACATTGGCGGCAAGCTCTACACGCTCGTCTATGGCGACATAAGCTCGATCTCCGCGAATCCCATTGAGAATAAACCCTTCTATCATTTTTGGCCCAGCAGCGTCGCGCTTACGATCGGTACGTGGTCGTGCAATCTTACATGCCCTTGGTGTCAAAATTGGCACATTTCGAAATCTCCACCCAACCCGAAGCTAGCAAACTGCCTCAGCCCGGAGGAGTTCGTCGCCCAAGCGCTTCGCGAGCGTTGCCAAGGTACTTCGATTTCGTTCAATGAGCCAACACTTCTTTTCGAGTACTCGCTTGATGTCTTCAGGCTGGCGAGGGAGCAGGGGCTCTACAACACCTACGTCACGAATGGCTACATGACGCTTGAAGTGCTTCGAATGCTCCACGAGGCTGGGCTGGATGCGATGTGCATAGATATCAAGGGCGATGCAGCAGCGGTTCGCAAATATTGCAGCGGGGACATTGAGGTCGTTTGGCGGAACGTGCGTGAGGCGAAAAAGCTCGGGATGCATGTCGAAGTGGTCAACCTTGTTATTCCCGGCGTGAACGATCGGGAGGACCAACTGCGCGAGCTGACCAAACGTCACATTTGTGAAGCGGGCAAACAAACGCCGCTCCACTTCACAGCTTACTACCCCGCTTACAAATTCGACGTTCCACCCACGCCGGTGGCAATGCTTGAGCGGGCGCACGACATAGCTGTGTCGGAGGGACTTGGGTTCGTCTACCTCGGCAACGTGCCAGGGCATCGGTACGAGAATACTTACTGCCCGGGGTGCGGGGAGCTGCTAATCGAGCGTTTCGGACTTGAATTAGTCAAAATAAATTTGAAGGGGAACTGCTGTTCCAGTTGCGGGCGTGAAATACCCATCGTAGGGAAAATTTCGTGAATTATTTTTCTCCCATCGTCAGCGCGAGCACGGCCATCTGCGCGTGCAGCCGGTTCTCCGCCTGGTCGTAGATCACCGAGTGGGGGCCATCCATGACCTCGTCAGTGGCCTCCTGCCCCCGAAACACAGGCAGCACGTGCATGATGATCGACTTTGGGTTCATCCGATCGACGAGCTTTTGATTTAGAATCCAGTCGCGGTACTTTTCGTGCAGCTTAACCTCGTTGGCCTTGCCGAACTTGTCCATCCCTTGCATCACACACGCGTGGGATGCCCAGCTTCGCGGGAAGACGATGTGAGCATCTTCGAGCGCCCCGCGCAGGTCGTCGGTGACCTCGAACTCCGCGCCGCTCTCCTTTGCGTTTTTGCGGCAGAGGTTCATGATCTTTGGGTCGAGCTCGAATCCCTTGGGTGCAGCAACCGACACATCGATTCCGTAGCGGCTCATTATCAGCGCTTCCTCCTGAACGCTCCCCCATGACCTAATCTTGTCCGAGTAGGTCCACATGATCACGTAGTGCTTCCCTTGGTACTTCGGAATTTTCTCTTGGACAGTGAGCATGTCAGCGAGCCCCTGGCATGGGTGGTAGATGTCGTCGGCCATGTCGATTACTGGGGCCTCGCAGTACTTTGCATACTCACGAATCATCGCATTGCCCTTACCGTAAACGTAATTGACCGCCGACTCCAAGATGCGGATACCCAGCCCATGTCCATAGCGCTCGTACATTCGTGCCATGTCTTTCGGCAGCTCCCCCTCTCCAGCCCGCGTCGTGGTGACATCCACGAACTGCGCGTGTCCCCCCAGAGCTGTCATCGCCGCCTCGAATGAAGCTCGCGTTCGGGTCGAGGTGTTGTAGAAGAGCATGAAAAACGTTTTGTCTTTGAGCAGGGGCCGAAGCTGGTGGGCGTAGTATTTTTTCTTCAAATCCTTCGCGAGCTCTAACGTCGCGTCGAGTTCCTCGCGCGACCACTCCTGCGTCGTTATCAGATCCCGCCCGTATAGCTCGACCACACCATCACCATTTCTCTCAATTCATGCCAACGTTTTAGCCTTTCGCAATCCTTCGATGCTTTGTTAAATCCTGCGCCACATCGGTCAACCCAAATCGTTCAAGTGTTTTTCTCTTCTGCAGGCCCGTGCGCACGTCCCACCCCCGCTCGCGGTAGTACTCGTCTAGCATGGGTTTGAGGTCGACCACTTTGCCCTTCGCCGGGCCATCTGGCATTGGGTCCTTTAAGAAACGATTGGGCAGCGTGTCGTCCTTCCGGTCGAGCCCCAAGCGAGCGTTGTAGGCGCGCTTCAGGTTCACTATCCGTTCCGCAGCGATTCGGAGCCCTTTCACCTTGCCAAACTCCTCGATGCCGGTTAGCGCGGGGAGCAGCTCGGCGTAGTCGTTGAAGTAGAACATCGGGGGCCACATCGTCCCGTACTTGCAGGTTATCAGCGAGTCGACCACCGCGTAAAGGTCCTCGACATCCTTGACGAGTAGCCCCTTGTACTTCGTCGAGAGCCGGTCCCCCATCGCCTTCGCCCGCTCCTTGCCGAAGCGCTTGGTCAACGTTTTTCGGTAGTCGAGCTCGTCCAGCGAGGAAAGCGCCCGGAGGTGGGCGGCACCGATCACCGAGATCGCGTGGGTCAGGCCGGCCGATTGGTGGGGCCTTCCATCCTGCCCTGAGACCTCGAGCCCCTTCACTTGAATCGCCCATCGCTCGGAGCCCTTGCCTATCCGTCGGGCAGCCTCGCGCATGCCCTCGGCGAGCACGTTGCCTATACCTTTTCGGAAGGCTATGAGTTTCATGAGCTTTACTTCTGCATTGCCGTCCCCCCAGCGCAGGGGCATGCCAGCCTTCTCCTTGCTCAGCACCCCCCGGTCGTAGCACTCGAACGCGAAGCTCACCGCACCCCCGCACGATATCGTATCCATCCCGTAGAGATTGCAGAGCTGGTTCGCCCGCATCACCGCTGGGAAATCGCGCACCAAACAGTTCGAGCCCAAGGCGACAATCGTTTCGTACTCCGGACCCTCGGTGATGCCGACATGCGGGCCCTCGCGCGCGCGGCTCACCTTCTTACATTGGATGCTACAGTTCATGCACGAGCGGCGGTGAACGACGAACTCCCGCACGAAGCGCTCCGGCCCGATTTCCCTCGCGTGTTCGAAGACTCCCGTCTGGTGGCCCTTCGTGGGTAGGCGCCCGATCTCGTTCTCCCAGTCGACGAGTCCCAGGGTGCCGTAGCGGTAAAGCGAATCTTGGCATACCTCGCCCCACTCGCCCGTGGTGTAACGTTCGTGGGACTCTTCCGCGAGCTCGCAAACGCGGTCGAAATCGGCAACTTCAACCCCTTTGCTCCCGCGAACGGCTACGGCCTTCAAGCGCTTCGAGCCCATGACGGCGCCGACGCCGGTCCGTCCAGCGACTCGGGAGCGTTCATTCACTATGCAAGCGAACCGCACGAGGTTCTCGCCAGCTTGACCTATGCAGGCAACGCATGGCTTAGGTTCACCGAACTCTTTCTCAATCGCGTCGGTCGTCTCAGCGATATTTTTACCCCAAAGGTGCTTTGCGTCGCGCAATTCAACTTCATCATCATCGATTGCGAGGTAAATCGGTTTGGGTGCACGGCCGTAAATTACGATTAGGTCGTAGCCAGCGTATTTCAGCTCGGGGCCCCAGTACCCCCCCGAGTGTGCTTCACCCCAGATACCCGTGAGCGGCGCGCGCGTGACAACGCAGTAGCGCCCTGAGGGCGGGTAAATGGTACCCGTGACCGGCCCCGTGGCGAAGATAAGATGGTTCTTGGGCGAGAGCGGCTTCACCTCGGGCGGAACCTCGTCGTAAAGAATTCGCGCCCCCATCCCGCTCCCGCCGATGTAGCCGCGAGCTAGGTCGGGTGGAAGAGGCCGCTTGAGAATCTTTCCACGGGTGAGGTCTACGCGGAGGATTTGACCGGCGTAGCCCTTGAGGGCGGGCATCATGCTTTCACCTCTTTTCGTGTGCGCTGGGCGACGTACGCGTGACGCTCTTCCTCGGCCACCTGCTCCGACGAGACGAGCTTCAGGGCCTTGGGGGTACACCGCTTTACGCAAGCTGGGTCGCCTCCGCAGAGGTCGCACTTTATCACCTTTCCGTCGTGGAGCTCGATTGCTCCGAACGGGCATGCCTCGCTGCAGGCACTACAACCGATGCACCGCTCCGCGATGACCTCGACCAAACCCGTGCGAGATTTTCGAAGCGCCCCGCTTGGACACACGGCGATGCATGGGGCATTTTCACATTGCCTGCATGTGATCGCGATGTCGATGACGAACTCGAGGCGAACGACGCGAATTCGTGAGAGGCGGGGGTTGAAAACACGCTCGTGGACGCTGGGGCAGACTAGCTCGCATGCGCGGCAACCCGTGCAGAGCTGGGGGTCACAGTAAACGTAGGGCAAGGTTTCACCTCTCGCTCAGGGTGGATTTGCTAGGGGTGGATTAAACATTTTCGGTAAGTGAAAATACGTTTGGAAGGATGAGGGAATATTTTTAAGTATAAGGCCGAATTGCTAACCATGCGCGAATCTATCGTCATCGAGGGGCTGAGCAAGTACTACAACGGCTTCCTCGCCCTCGACAACCTCTCGCTGAAGATAAGGAAGAATGAGGACGTCGCATTGCTTGGCCCAAACGGCGCGGGAAAGACCACCACCCTCAAGCTTCTGTGTGGGCTCCTCCGCCCTTCCTCAGGTGCGGCTTACATCAACGGCATCAACGTCGTGGAGGAGCGCGAGCGAGCGGTCTCGAAGGTGGGGGCCATCTTGGAAACACCTGAGTTTTACCCGTTCCTAACCCCTGAGGAAACCCTTAGCTACTTAGGGAGGCTTCGTGGGATGCGCGGACGTCGACTGGGGCGCAGAATCATGGAGGTCATCGAACTCGTCAGGCTCGAGGAGTGGTCTAAGGTCAAGATAGAAAAATTCTCGCGAGGGATGAAGCAGCGCTTGGCCATTGCACAGGCCTTGCTCCACGACCCGCCGATCCTTATACTCGATGAACCGGCATTGGGGCTCGACCCCAGGGGCATGATGGAGGTGCGGGAAATCTTCAAAGAAGCGAGAAAGAGGAAGACAGTTCTCCTTGCCTCGCATTTGCTCACCGAGGTCGCCCAAGTGTGCGACAAGGTAGCAATAATCGATCATGGGCAGTTGCGCGTGTATGATAGTATCGCCCATTTAAAGAGGAAGTATCGGTCATTTGAACGAGCATACCTCAAGCTAACGAGGGCGGCCATTTGAGCGAATTTGAGAAGTTAAAGATAGTGACCAAGTACGAGCTGCTGAAGCAATTCCGGAGGAGGCGGCTATATGCGGTCGTCGCGGTCGTGATTGCCGTTGTGGTTTCGATCCTCGCGGGGTTACCATTGCTCGGCAAAGGTTATCACGAGTTTGGCCCTGGAGTGGATGATGTAACGGCAATGGCCGGTATGCTCTCGATTAGTGCGACTATTGCAGCCATAGGGGTGGTGTTCTTTGCCGGCGATGCTATAGCCGGAGAGTTTGAGAAGAAAACAGGTTACATCCTCTTCCCAAATCCAGTCAGGCGGACGACCATGGTCATTGGAAAATATCTCGCATGCTATGCGGCAATAGCGCTAATCATCCTCCTCGTATATGGAATCGTCTGCACCTCCCTCCTGGGGATCTATGGACAAATCCCAATTGAGGTTGGGGGATCGCTCGCGTTGAGCCTTCTTTTCGCGGGTAGCGTTCTCTCTTTAACTTTCTTCTTCAGCTCCATATCCAAGGGGGCCATGGGTGCCACGGTCATGACGCTTGCTTTTGTATTGATCATAATTGCGACCATCGATGGGGTTCTCTGGATGGCTGGCCAGCCGAGCTGGTTCCTTTTATCGCGTGCGGGCGACGCCACCGTTATGGTATATCCTGGGTTTAAGGCTATGATGGCAGAGATGGCAGGCACGTATGGCATACAAGTGGGAGCTATAGAGTACAATATGGGTCTACGCACCGCCGCGATGACAGCTTACCTCGCGGTTTGCTTACTCCCAAGCATTTGGATAGCAAAACGCAGGGAAATGCTCAAGTTCACGAGGGGAGCCATTTGAGCGAGTTCGAGAAGTTAAAGATAGTGACGAGATACGAGTTGCTGAAGCAGTTCCGGGGGAAGAGATTTTACGGTGCATTGGCGATTACAGTTCTCGCCGTGGTTTTAACCATCGGGCTCTACGAAGGGTTGGACCTTCCAAGGCAGATGGGCATTCCAGATAACATCATGAGCCAATACGGGGCAGAAATCTTTGCGATATTCGTGACGTCGATGGGCGCAATGGCCATTCTCGCTGCAGTCTTCTTCGCGGGAGACGCCATCGCATCCGAGTTCGAGGGGAAAACTGGGTATATCCTGTTCCCAAACCCAGTGAAGCGAACCACCATAGTTGTTGGAAAATACCTCGCCTGCTTCATCGCCACAGCCACGATATTATTCATAGCATATCTGATATCAGCTGGCGCTCTGCTCGGGTTCTACGGACAAGTGCCGGGCGGGATATTGGGGTCGCTAGCCATCGCGCTGATGCTGGCGTGCAGCATGATAAGCATGGCATTCGCTTTCAGTTCCGTGCTGAAGGGAGGCATGGGCGCGACCATAGCAACGCTCTTGACCTATATGGTGGTTTTCTCGATTATTTCAATGAGTCTGTCCTACGCTGGCTACGATCCCTGGTTCATGCCCGATCGAGCTGGGGATACGATGACCGCCACCTATGGGATTTCTATGGAGCAGGTGTTTGGAGAGATGGCCGGCGGGGGGTCGATGATGGGGATGATGCAGGCCAGCCAAGATCCCGTCCTAGGTTTTCTCGTGCTGTTAGGGTACGCGGTTATCCTGTTTGGGGTAAGCATCGTGGTGACGAAGCGCAGGGAAATGATCTAGCAGCAAAACCTTTTGTCCCCGCGTGAAACTGTTTTTGGTCAGATGCCGAGAGATCTGCGCGAGGCATTGAGGGGAAAACTATCAGACGACGAACTCCGCCAGCTCAGAGCTTTTGACATAGTTGGAAACATCGCGGTCGTCAAGCTTCCCAAAAGGCTGCTGCCGAAGAAACGCCTCATCGGCCA